>JAJAYT010000190.1 GCA_026786085.1 Microcoleus sp. CAN_BIN18
TCTCACTGGTTTGGACATAGCAGTTATGGGCTGTATTGTCAATGGGCCGGGGGAAATGGCTGATGCTGATTACGGCTATGTCGGGAAGCAACCGGGTTATATTTCTCTGTACCGCGGCCGGGATGAGATTAAGAAGGTTCCTGAGTCTCAGGGTGTGGCAGAATTGATTGATTTGATTAAGTCGGACGATCGCTGGTTTGAACCTGAATAGGCTTGACTGGATTTAGTTTTGAGGTTTGGGGCGGGTTCAAAGCAAAGGGTGTCAACAATCGCCTGAAACCGTTGACAAATCTCGCTTTTATCCGAGGCCAGATCCCCCCGAGCCCCCCGTAAGAAGGGGGGGGCAAGAGCGCTCACAGTCCCCCGAGCCCCCGTTAAGAAGAGGGGGGGGGCAAGAAAGCGTTCTCAAAGTCCCCCTTCTTAAGGGGGATTTAGGGGGATCGAAACTCGCGCACAAAGCCGAGAGACCAAGGATTCTAGGCATTCGCAAATCAACTTTCTAAACCTGCGTCCGCATTCAGGCGCGGCAGCTTCCGCTTTGGGAACAAAACTGGGCAAAGTTGAATAAATATGTATCCAAAATCCGACCAAGCCTTGCCTGTGTTAGATTGGGCGTGATTATTTTGAACTCTTTTCGTCCCGAGCGTCAGACAAATGGTTATAACAAAACGAGGGCTTATTCTAAGTGCTACAGCAGTTGCACTCACTGCTGTAACTCTTGCCAACACTGGTTGCAGTTCTAAATCTCTGGCTTCTTTTCGGGGAAGTCCTAAAGAATTGGTTGATGAAGTTTGGCAGATTATTGACAAAAGTTATGTTGATGGCACTTTTAACCAGGTTGACTGGAAAGCGGTGCGGAATGATTATTTGAACCGGACTTATAGCAGCGATGAGGAAGCTTATAAGGCAATTCGGGAAATGTTGAAGAAGCTGGACGATCCTTATACGCGGTTCATGAACCCTGAAGAGTTCAAGAATATGCAGGTTGAAACTTCTGGGGAACTGACAGGAGTGGGGATTCAGTTGACTCAAGATGAGGAAACTAAAAAGTTGGTGGTGATTTCGCCGATCGAGGATAGCCCTGCTTTTACTGCTGGTATTCAAGCAAAGGATATTATTACTAAGATTGATGGCAAAACCACCGAAGGTATGGATACGAATCAAGCGGTAAGTTTGATTCGCGGCCTGGTAAATACTGAGGTGACTCTGACTATCTTGCGGGAAACCAAGGAAATTGATTTTAAGCTGAAACGCGCTAAAATTGAAATTCATCCCGTGCGGAAGTCGGTGCAGAAAAGCCCGATCGGCGAAATCGGCTATATTCGCCTAAATCAGTTTAGTGCGAATGCTGCATCGGAAATGAAATCGGCAATTAAGGATTTGGAACAGAAAAAGGTGGCAGGCTATATCTTAGACTTGCGTGCAAATCCCGGCGGCTTGCTGTACGGTAGTATTGAAATTGCTCGGATGTGGCTCAAAGAAGGTACGATCGTCTCAACGGTCGATCGAGTCGGTGAGGCAGACAGACAAACTGCAAATAAGCTAGAGCTCACAGACAAACCGTTAGTTGTATTGGTAGACGGCGGTTCAGCCAGTGCTAGCGAGATTCTATCCGGTGCTTTGCAAGACAACAAACGCGCGGTTTTGGTGGGCACAAAGACTTTTGGTAAGGGTTTGGTGCAGTCAGTACGCGGTGTTGGTAATGGTTCTGGTTTGGCGGTGACAATTGCCAAGTATTTTACTCCCAACGGCACCGATATCAACCACGCGGGGATTGAACCGGATTTTAAGGTTGAACTCACCGACGCTCAAAAGAAGGATTTGAGGAGCGATCGTGATAAAATTGCTACGGCATCAGATCCGCAGTACGCGAAAGCTTTGGAGGTTTTGACTAATAAAGTTACTGGTAAAACCGGAGATAATAAGGCTGAGTCGAAACCGAAGGCTGCGTCACCTAAGCCGACTGCGATGCAGGCAAAACCGAGTGCGGCACCTTCTAAATCGAAGTAGTAAGTTCGTAGTAAGGACTTCAGTCCTTTCCAAGTTTTGAAGGACTAAAGTCCTTACTACGAACGATTCATGGAATCAGATTTATTGCGGTTGACATTTACCGGCGCGAATTAATCCGATGCGACGGGCGATCGCATCTTCTGCTGAATCATAAGGGCCCCACTTTTCAATAATAGTAGGGTTTTGTGCTTCGAGTTGGGCCAACGGCAAAATCTCGCAATTACCCGCCGAACGTTTGACAATGTAGAATTTTGGTGTTGCTGTCATAGCTAAATTCATCACTTAAAAACTGGATACTAACTAATATAAGACGGCGGTTGAAACCGCGACTATACAAACGATGTCCGCCGACGCGGACTGAAGACAATAAATTAATTTTAACCGTCTAATCTTCAACCCGCGCAGGCGGGTTTTGTCTGTGTAAACGCGGTTTCAACCGCCGTCTAATCTTCAGAATTGGGATAAGAATTAAAAAAAACTAACACTTTCGGTAGATGCCGGAAAAATTATCTATTATCAAAATAGAGACATTTATCTCAACTTTGCATTAAACACTTTCCGAAACACCCCAATATTCTAATCAATACCGAAAAAAACCATGCAATTTATCCCCAAAACAATCCCAGAAATTCAACCAGAAATCATCCCAGTTAAAGAATCCCCGCCGCCAGAACTTGTTACTTTCGATGTCAGCGGGATGAAATGTGCGGGCTGCGCCAAAGCAGTTGAACGCCAACTCATGCAGCATTCAGGCGTAATTTCAGCTTGCGTTAACTTGGCCGTAGAAGTCGCGACTGTTGAGTGTCAACCGGGGGCTGTTGATGCAGAGGTTTTAGCGAAAAAATTGACTGATAACGGATTTCCCTCCCAGTCTCGCTTAGGTAAAAATCAGCGCGAAGCAGAAGCGGCGACAATTGAACGACGGCGGCAAGAAATTCGACAGCAAATCAATCAATTGTCGATCGCCCTTATCTTAATTATTCTATCCGGTTTAGGACACATACTCGGCACAAAAGCCCCAATTCTCAGCAATATTTGGTTTCACTGGGGACTCGCCACCCTAGCATTGCTGCTACCTGGCCGCCCGATTATCGTTGACGGCTGCCGCAGTTTGTGGCGAAACGCACCAAACATGAACACTTTAGTAGCTTTAGGCGCTGTCACAGCTTACACCGCTAGCAACGCCGCGCTGCTGTTTCCACGCATGGGATGGGAGTGCTTTTTTGACGAACCAGTGATGCTGCTGGGCTTTATTTTGTTGGGTAAAACTCTCGAACAGCAAGCCAGACGGCGCGCAGCTTCTGCTTTGCAAGCTTTAATCGCACTACAACCGGCGACAGCCCGCTTAGTTGATTTTAAACTCCCGATTTTAGATTTAGCCTTAGAAGAATTGCCTTTAAACTCGACATCTGAACTCTACAATCCACAATACATTGAAATTCCAGCCGATCGCGTCCGAGTCGGAGAATGGCTGCAAGTTTTGCCGGGGGAAAAAATTCCCGTAGACGGCGAAGTCTGCGAAGGTAAAACAACCGTAGATGAATCGATGTTAACTGGCGAATCGATGCCTGTTTTCAAGCAACCAGGAGATGCAGTCGCGGCCGGAACTATCAATAAATCTGGGGCAGTTGTGATGCGGGCAACTCGCACAGGTCAGGAAACAACTGTAGCTCAAATGGTGGCTTTGGTGGAAGCAGCCCAAACTCGCAAAGCGCCGATTCAACATTTAGCTGATACTGTCGCCGGATATTTTGTCTATGGGGTAATGGCGATATCGGTTTTAACTTTCCTATTTTGGTATTTTGCCGGAACTCATATTTGGCCTTCTGTGCTTTTAGGACAAGGGGCGATGGATATGAATCACGGCGCAATCAATCTGGGAAATCAATTACCCATGATTCATTATCAATCTTCTTTGCTGTTAAGTTTGAAATTGGCGATCGCAGTTTTAGTTATTGCTTGTCCTTGCGCTTTGGGACTGGCTACCCCAACTGCAATTTTAGTCGGTTCTGGCATCGGGGCGGAACGCGGACTTTTGATTCGTGGTGGCGATGTTTTAGAACGAGTGCATCAATTAGATACAGTGGTTTTTGACAAAACTGGGACTCTGACAACCGGCAATCTCACACTCACAGATTATTTGCCGATTTTCCAGAATTCTGAGTGGGAGTTGAACTCAGATATTAATGTCGGAAACAGGCAAGATGCCTGTTCCACAATTAAAGATGATGTTTTTGGTGACAGGCAAGATGCCTGTTCCACAATTAAAGATGATGTTTTTGGCAACAGGCAAGATGCCTGTTCCACAATTAATGATGTTTTTGGCAACAGGCAAGATGCCTGTTCCACAATTAAAGATGGAGTTTTTGGTGACAGGCAAGATGCCTGTTCTACAATTAAAGATGATGTTTTTGGTGACAGGCAAGATGCCTGTTCTACAATTAAAGATGATGTTTTTGGCAACAGGCAAGATGCCTGTTCCACAATTAAAGATGATGTTTTTGGTGACAGGCAAGATGCCTGTTCCACAATTTCCACAATTTCCACAATTTCCACAATTGATGATGTTTCTGGTAACAAACAAGATGCCTGTTCCACAATTGACTCAAAACTGCTGCAAATTGCAGCGGCGGTGGAAAGAGGCGCTTGTCATCCCATCGCCGCCGCGATTTTACTGGAATCTCAAAAACAAGGTTTGTCGCTGCTACCTGCTGAGGATTTCTACACGGAACCGGGATTTGGGGTTTCTGCTTTGGTGGATGGCCGACGGGTGTTCGCGGGGAATGCTGAGTGGATGAGCCAGCAGGGCGTTGCTGTGGCGACGCAATTGTCGGAGTCTTTGCACGGCAAAACGACGGTTTACGTGGCTTCTGGGGGCGTTTTGCTGGGGGTAATCGGGCTAAAAGATACTCTGAGGCCGGATGCTAAGGCGACGGTCGATCGCCTGCGGGAAATGGGATTGCGGGTGATCATGCTGACAGGTGATACGACATCGGCTGCGGCGGTGGTGGCGCAGCAGCTAGGTTTGGCGACGGCTGATGTTTTGGCCGAAGTGCGGCCGGATGGGAAGGCTCGGGCGATCGCCAGTTTGCAAGCCCAAGGCTGTAAAGTAGCTGTGGTGGGGGATGGTATCAATGATGCGCCGGCTTTGGCTCAAGCTGATGTCGGTATCGGTTTGCACTGTGGCACTGATGTCGCAGTTGAGACGGCTCAAATTGTGCTGATGCGAAATGCTTTGATGGATGTTGTTGAGTCGATCGACCTTGGGCGCGCTACTTTTAATAAGATTCGCCAAAATTTGTTCTGGGCTTTTGCTTACAATACTCTGGGAATTCCGGTTGCAGCCGGTATCTTACTGCCTGCAACTGGAATTCTACTCAGTCCTGCGGCAGCCGGTGCATTTATGGCGTTTAGTTCTGTTAGCGTAGTTACCAATTCTTTGCTGCTGCGACGGGGATTTCGAGCTTAAATTTAGGCATTCCAAATAAAAGTCGGAGGTCATCAGTCATTAGCTAGGAACTAATGACCAATGACCTCATGTAATGATAGATACAAGCCCCTGACTCTTCTGAGTCGAGAGCAAAGAATTTTCGACGTTAGTTCGATGCCCCAGATTCATCTGTGGAGTCAATCTAAAATCTAAAACTTGTACTGAGCGAAGTCGAAGTATCTAAAATCTAAAATCGACTGACTGATGGCTACAGTGCCATACTTTCCAAGAGTCGCCAATTATTGTTATTCATAATTGAATGACTGACTAGCTCGAACATTTGACGGCAGTGATTGTTGGTTTGCAAGGGCAATTCCTCGTTTTTAATCACGAAGTTCATGCGAACCTCTGAGTCACTGGCCGTGTTTTTCTCAATTAGGACTTCTGCTGTGACAAGTTTCGGAATCGAAACTTGACCTGGAACTTCGCGAGCCATGACGGAATCTCCTGTATTATAGATAATATCAAGATTGCATGACTCTAAAATTTCAATCAGGGATTGACGATGACGGTCGATGGGAACGGCAACGATAAAAAAACCAGTATAGCGAGCCATAGAAAACTCCAGCGGTGAGGCATTTGGATTTTATTATCATACCGAACCTAGAAGATATGAACAGAAGAATATGGATTTATTTTATTTAGATGGAAAGTTAGGGCAATGAAGGGCAAACTTATCGTGTTTGAGGGGTGTGAAGGTGCGGGTAAAACTACGCAAATGCAGCGGTTGATACATTGGCTACAATCAAGTTGCTTTTTGAAAGTCCGGTTGGTGGCTACTCGCGAACCGGGGGGGACTGAGTTGGGAAAAGGACTGCGGCATTTGCTACTTAAACAAGATCCGGAAGAATTTGTATCCGAGATAGCAGAATTATTGATGTATGCTGCCGATCGCGCTCAGCACGTCGAAACTTGTCTCAAACCGGAGTTATCGAAGGGAACGATTGTTTTATGCGATCGCTTCACTGATTCTACAATTGCTTATCAGGGCTACGGCCGCGGTCTTAAGTTAAATTTAATTAAGCAGTTGAATGAAATTGCCACAGGCGGCTTGCAAAGCGATCTAACTTTGTGGCTGGATATCAATGTGGAGGCGGGTTTGGCGAGGGTAAAGGCTAGGGGAGAGCGCGATCGCATCGAGCAAGCTGATTTGCAGTTTCACAAGCGCGTACAGCAAGGTTTTACAGAATTAGCCGAGTCAAATAAATCTCGAATTGTCCGGATCAATGCCGATCGCCCTGAAGATACAATCGCCCAGGAAATTCAAGCTATCGTAACTCGCAAGTTAGAAGCTTGGGAATATTTAAATAATCCCAATTATCAAAAATAGGCTTACATAGATAGCCAGAAACCGGGTTTTTTTAGGAAATATTTGCTTAACATCCTGAATCTCGATGAAAAACCCGGTTTCTTCATTCGTAGCTAACTAACCGTAGGGTGCGGAGCGGGGGAAAATTATTGAATAGATAGTCAAAACATCCAGCCCTGACGCACCCTACAATAACTGTCAACTATCAACTATCAACTATCAACTGTCAACTATCACATGAATTATTTTACATCATTAATCGGACAACAGCGAGCCGTAGAATTGCTAACCCAAGCAGTCGAGCGAAACCGAATTGCTCCTGGATATTTATTGGTCGGCTCTAACGGCATCGGCAAAAGCTTAGCAGCGCAGTGTTTCATCGAGCTTTTATTCTCAGCCAATCTTCCCGAAACCAAATTAATAACCTCCCTGCAAAATCGTGTGCGACAGCGAAATCATCCAGACTTACTTTGGGTAGAACCAACCTACATGAACCAAGGCAAACGGCTTTCCACAAAAGAAGCAGAAGAAGCAGGCTTAAAGCGAAAAGCACCGCCCCAAATTCGCCTAGAACAAATTCGAGAAATCAGTCAATTTCTAAGCAGACCGCCCCTAGAAGCTGGGCGTTCAGTCGTAGTTTTGGAACAGGCAGAAACAATGGGCGAAGGAGCAGCCAACGGCTTGTTGAAGACCTTAGAAGAACCGGGAAAAGCAGCGCTAATTTTAATTGCTCCGACTGTGGAAGCTTTGCTGCCCACTTTGATATCCCGCTGTCAAAAAATCCAGTTTTCTCTACTGAATCCCGAAGCAATGGCACAAGTTTTGCAGCAAGCAGGATTCGCCGAGATTTTATCCCATCCCGAAGTAATGGGGATGGCGCAGGGAAGTCCTGGGGACGCAATTTCTATTTGGCAGCAACTGCAATCAATACCCGATGATTTTCTGCAAAAGGTGAAGCAGTTACCTCAAAATCTGCGATCGGCTTTGGAATTGGCTAAGGAAATTGATAAAACTTTAGATACTGAATCTCAGTTGTGGTTAATCGATTATTTACAGCATTGTTACTGGCAGCAATTTTTGGCAGGGCGGATTAGCCGATCGCCCTTAGAGCCCTTAGAAAAAGCCCGCCAATATTTGCTAAACTACGTACAGCCGCGATTAGTTTGGGAATGCACACTAATGGGAATCTGTCAAGTATAATCAGAGTGCCAAGTTTGATCGCAATCAGATAACTAAGTAAATCCAGCTAATTAAACATAAAATATGGCTCGCGAAAAAGCTTGCTATATATGTCTGATCAATTCTCTCAGACGATAACTAAAGGCTTCTTCCATCTTCCTTGTTCCTGAAATCCGTTACATCCGTTACATCCGTTACATCCGTTACACAATCCGTTGCCGAACTTCCTTCTGCTTAACACAATGGAAAAAGCCACATTTGCCGCCGGTTGTTTTTGGGGAGTCGAACACAAGTTTGGCGCCGTTGCGGGTGTCGTCTCGACCGCTGCGGGCTACACAGGAGGACACTGGGCGAATCCGTGCTACCTGGATGTCTGCGCCCGAGTCACTGGTCACGCTGAATCAGTGCTCTTGGAGTACGATCGATCGATCGTCAGTTACGAAACACTGCTAGATATATTCTGGAACTGTCACGATCCAACCCAAATCAATCGCCAAGGCCCCGACAGAGGCGAACAGTACAGATCAGTGATTTTTTATCACAATTGGGAACAAGAAAAAGCCGCCCGGACATCCAAACAAAAATTGCAAATTTCCGGTAAATACGACAAAGATATTGCCACCGAAATTAAACCCGCTGGTGAATTTTATATGGCAGAGGATTATCATCAGCAGTATATTGAGAAAAAGCGGCAGAAAAAAGAAATCATTAAAGATTAGTCATTAGTCAGTAGTCACGCTGCACAGCGAAGCCGAAGTGTTAGTCATCAGCACGCTTGCGAAGAGGAAAGGCGATCGCCAGTTTATTAATGAGAGGACAAGTTTATATTTATAATTTAAGAATAACCACCTATAAAAACTTCATAAATTAACCAAAAGAGACTCAAACCTATGCCAGAAAATCATGTAGTATTAGATCCCGAAGATTACGAGTCCCTCAAAAGCCAGGTAGAAACCCTCAAAGCGCGCGTTGCCGAACTAGAGTCCGCCTCTCAACCAGAAGTCGCTAGAATTGCGAAACAAAAGGCGCTGTTTGCTGTAGTGACCAAAATTCGCGAGTCCCTAGACTTAGATATTATTTTTAAATCAACCGCCCGGGAAGTGCGCCAACTGCTGAATGCCGATCGAGTCGGAATGTTTCGATTTTACCAGGATTCAGGATTTGACGACGGCGAATTTGTGTCAGAAGACGTGCTGCCGGAGTTTGACTCAGCAAAAGCTGTCAAGGTACACGACCACTGCTTTGGAGAACAACACGCAGTACACTATCAGAAAGGAAGAGTTCAGGCAGTTGCTGATATTTACAATGCTGGATTGAGCGATTGCCACATTGCTATTCTTGCCCAGTTTCAGGTGAAAGCAAACCTAATTGTACCTTTAATTAAAGGAAATCAACTTTGGGGATTGCTCTGCATTCACCAATGTCGCGCCCCGCGCCAGTGGCAGGAAGATGAAATTGAGTTTGTCAGTCAAATTGCGGTGCATTTGGGAGTAGCAATACAACAAGCAAAACTTTTAGAAAAAGCCCAGAAGCGGTCAACAGCACTCCAGACTACTCTGGAGGATCAATTGCGAAAACGCACTGAAGAGCTGGTTAAGGAAGCAGACCGAGAACGAGCCATAACTCGGATGATTGATAAGATCCGCCAAACCTTAGATATGGAAACAATTTTCCAGACAGCAGCGACAGAAGTGCGCAAACTTTTGAAGGTCGATCGCATTGCTATTTATCAATTCCGTGAAGACTATTTCGGCGACTTTATCTTTGAATCTGAATCCGGCGAATGGCCGAAATTGGTAGGCAGCGGTTGGGAAGATCCCTACTTAAACGAACACCAAGGAGGTCGATTCCGGTGCGCAGAAACCTTTATCGCTGATGATATCTACAATGCCGGTCAGAGCGATTGTCACATAGAAGCTTTAGAATATTTTGGCGTCAAATCCTGTGCGGTAGTTTCGATTTTTAAAGGAGAGAAACTCTGGGGATTGCTCAGTGCATTTCAACATACAGGTGCGCGGCACTGGGAAGAAACAGAAGTCAAGTTACTGAATCAAATTGGCACTCATTTGGGAGTGGCTTTGCAGCAGTCCGAGTACCTAGAACAAATACAGTTTCAAGCTAAACAGCAGGCGAAAGCAGCCGAACAGGAGCGCACATTAACTAGAGTAATTGAACGGATTCGCCAGACGCTAAATATTGACAAAATATTTAGCGCGACGACTCAAGAAGTGCGGCAAATCCTCAACTGCGATCGGGTAGGAGTTTACCGTTTTTTTCCTGACTGGAGCGGGGAATTTGTGTCGGAGTCGGTAGCAGGAGGTTGGATACCTTTAGTAACTGACAAAATTAAAACAGTCTGGCAAGATGATTATTTGGAAAAAACTGAGGGCGGCAGGTATCGCAATCAAGAATCTTTTGTAGTTAATGACATCTACAAAATTGGTCATTCTCCATGTCACGTAGAAATTTTAGAGCAAATTCAAGCCAAAGCATATTGTGTAGTGCCTGTTTTTGTGGGGGAAAATCTCTGGGGTTTGCTAGCAGCTTACCAGAACTCGGGCCCCCGTGAGTGGGAAGCGGGAGAAGTGAGGTTACTGGCTCAGATTGGCAGTCAATTGGGAGTAGCTATGAACCAAGCAGAATTGCTCGATCGCACTAAAAAGCAGTCCTGGGAATTGCGGACGACTTTGGCCGACTTAAATGCGATCGTTGACAATTTAGCTGACGGGTTATTAGTTACTGACATTGAAGGTAAAATTACCAGGTTTAACCCGGCCCTGCGGGCGATGTTTGAATTGAAAGATGTTGACCTCAAGGGCAAAAAAGTCTCCGAAATCTTTCCTCAAAAATTAGCAAAATTGGTGGAGGCGACTGAGCACAGAGAGGGAGAAATTGTGACGCTGGAAGTGGAACTGGGAAATTCCAGGATCGGTCAAGCTTTAGCGACAACTATTCTAAAAGAGGCGGTGAAAGACGAAGCAGATCGCTCTCTCGGTTCCGTGATTTTGATTAGAGATGTTACGGTGGAACGAGAAGTTGACCGGATGAAAACCGATTTTCTGGCTACAGTTTCTCACGAACTGCGTACGCCTTTAACTTCGGTTTTGGGTTTTGCTTCGCTGATTAAAGAAAAACTAGAAGAAGTAATTGTTCCAGGAGTGCCGGCGGCAGACAAAAAAATCAAAAAAGCCTTGAATAGAGTGGGAGAGAATATCAACATTATTGTGTCAGAAGCTGAGCGGTTGACATCTTTAATTAATGATGTTTTGGATATTGCTAAGATGGAATCGGGGCGAGTTGAATGGCAGTTACAGCCGACAAATCCAGTGCAAATCTTAAAACAGGCGATCGCTGCTACGTCGTCTTTATTAGAAAAGAATAATTTGAAGTTGATTAAAGATTTTACTCCCGGACTGCCGCAGGTATTAGTAGACCGCGATCGCATGGTTCAAGTCGCGATCAATTTAATCTCGAATGCAGTCAAGTTCACAAAATCTGGTTCTGTTACCTGTCGGGCAAGAGTAGAGAGTGACGAACTCGTTATTAGCATTATCGATACTGGCATCGGTATTGCACGAGAAGACCAAAGCAAAGTTTTTGAAAGATTTAAACAAGTGGGAGATATCCTGACAGAAAAGCCGAAAGGAACTGGCTTGGGGCTGCCAATTTCCAAACAAATCATTGAACACCACGGCGGTAGAATTTGGCTAGAAAGCGAGTTGGGCAGGGGCAGCACTTTTTCCTTTAGTATACCGCTAGTAAAAAATATTGAACGGGTGGAAAAATGCACAAATATCAATGATTTAATCGGTCAAGTGAAACAGCAAGTGCTCAGCAGAACTCCGCTCGCTATTAAAAAGGGCCAGCAGATTTTAGTTGTTGACGATGAGCCTAACATCCGGGAAATGCTGAGGCAGTCACTGGAACAAGAAGGGTACAAAGTCGCGGAGGCAATTAACGGCATAGATGCTATTTCTCAGGCTAAAGCAGTCAAACCGGATCTAATTATTTTAGATGTAATGATGCCTCACATCGACGGTTTTGATGTGGCGGCAGTTCTAAAAAATGACCCGGATACTCGGGGGATTCCGATTATCATCGTCTCCCTGATTCAAGACCGAGAAAGGGGCTGCCGTTTGGGGGTCGATCGCTATTTTACCAAGCCTATAAATGTACCGGAACTGTTAAAGGAGATCGGCTTGCTGCTGCGGCAAGGGATGTCTAATAAGACGGTGTTGGTGGTGGTTAGCAATGGTTCAACTCTCAAAAGTTTGTCGGATGCGTTGGTTTTTCAGGGATATAATGTAATCGAGGCCTCTGATGCTGAATCATGCCTGGATCGAGTTAGAGCGATCGAGCTGGATTTGATTATTATTGACGAAGCGTTCTCTCAAGAGCAAGAATTGGTCAAAAATTTGCGCCTTACTAAGGGCTTGGAAAATGTCTCTATAATTGTTTTTGGATATCTTGTCGAGGATAACGGGCCGAACCAACTCATTAATGAGGGATTGCTGTGAAAAAAGTTTTAATTGTCGATGACGAACCGAATATTCTGATTTTGATGGAGCAGGCTCTGGAAAAGTTGGAAGATGAGGATGATGTAGAGTTGCTGACGGCGAGAAATGGACTGGAGGCATTGAATATAATTAAGGAAGAAAAGCCGGATTTGGTTTTTCTAGATGTGATGATGCCGAAAATGAGCGGGTTAGAGGTATGCAATACGGTGAAAAATGAACTAGGTATGGACGATGTTTACATTATTATGTTGACAGCGAAGGGACAAGAGTATGATAAGCAAAGCGGTATGGCTGTGGGGGCAAATCTTTATATGACTAAACCTTTTCGCCCGAAAGAAGTGCTGATCAAAGCTAGGGAAATTCTGGGTTTGACTGCACAGATGTAGGGAGATGTACGCAATCAATTAACAAGAATAGTCTGTGGTTTTTACTCGTTGGTGTCCCCGCCCAAAAACGGATACAGTCGCCCGACTTCTGTCGTGGATATCCAAAAATTTTAGATCAAAGTTCAATCTCCCATATTGCATCTGTGGAGTAAATCTAAAATCTAAAAGTTCAAATCGACTGACTGGTTAAAAACTAATGACTAACGATCGCTCACTCATGACTAATAGCAAAATAAATGGTTCGCATCAATCTCAAAAAATTGATTTCTAAGAAAGATTTGCGGGCGGTTATTGAGGGCGCGCTCGGTGTTTTAGACGCTCCGATCGCAATTCGGAATATTGAAGGAACTATCTTATTTGGCGAAGACTGTCAGACATCCTTAAATACCTATCCTATCATCCTAGCCGATGAAGTTATCGGTTACGTAACAGGAACTGAAAAAGCAGCATTTATTGCCGATATGCTGAGTTATGCTGCCAGCACCGACTTGGATACAAGAATTTTGGCTGTTGATACTTTAGAAAAGTACGAAGAAGTCAATTTTTTGTATGATTTTTCTAGCAAAATAGCTGCTTGTTTGGGAGTTGCTGAAGTCAGTCAACTGGTGGTAACGGAAGCCAAAAAATTGATTGATGCTACTAATATTTCGGTGATGCTGATTAATAAAAAAATAGGTAAACTGGAGATTATATCGGCGCGCGGTAAAGAGTATAACCGCAAAACAACAATCGGCCCCAATATAGGAATAGCAGGTCATATTCTTGTTTCGGAAAAAGCTGAAATAGTCAATGATGTCTTGTCCGATCCCAGATATGTTCCGGGAGAAAATGAGATGCGTTCTTTAATTTGTGCACCTCTAACAACGCAGAATGGTACGATCGGCGTAATCAATATTAGTCATCACGAACTTGTCAACTATACGGCACAAGATTTAAAATTATTTATGGCTTTGGCATCGCAAGCGGCGGCGGCGATCGAGAATGCGCTTTTACATGAAAGTAAATTGCAGGAAGAACGGATTAAAAATAATTTGGAAAGATACCTTTCTCCCCAGGTAGTGCGAGCTGTTATCGAAGCGAAAGGAGATATTTCTATGAATCCGACTAAGCGCAATCTAACGGTTCTTTTTTCGGATATTAGAGATTTTACTACTAAGTGTGAAGAGCTGCCTGCGGAAAAAATAGTGATGTATTTAAATGAGTATTTCACGGAGATGGTAGAGGTAATTTTTAGTCATGAAGGTACTGTGAATAAGTTTGTGGGAGATATGATTGTGGCTATGTTTGGGGCGCCTTCGGAGGTGGCCGATCGCGAAAGGAAGGCGATCGAAACTGCGATCGATATGCAGCGCCGGATTAGGAGAATGTCGATTTCTTGGATTGCGGATAATTTTCTGACGGGTATTGGGATTAGTTCTGGGGAGGTAGTTGTTGGTAATATTGGTTCGCCGCAGCACATGGACTATACTGCCATAGGGGATGAGGTGAATATTGCATCTAGGTTACAGTCAATGGCTAAGGGAGGACAAATTTTGGTCAGCGATAGTGTTTATAGCGCTACTAAAGATATGTTTGAATTTAGGAAAATTGGTTCTGTGATTGTAAAAGGTAAGAAGAAAGCTGTCGAAACTTTTGAGGTAATTTATCAGAAATGAAGGAAGAAGGAAGAAGGAAGAAGGAAGAAGGAAGAAGGAAGAAGGAAGAAGGAAGAAGGAAGAAGGAAGAAGGAAGAAGGAAGAAGGAATTTCTACAAACCTTCACAAGAAGGAAGTCATGTTCTTGCGGTCTTGTCTGTTTATTTGCTACACTAGAGGTTGCGCTCTGTCAATAAACCTTAGATTTATGCACAGGTTATTAACTGGGAAACTGCGGGTAGACGATTTAACAATACCGATCGCCAATTTGCCCGCAAATCTATCCGGTACTAAAATTGTACAGCTTACTGACTTTCATTATGACGGGGTGCGGCTGTCGGAATGGTTGCTAGAAGAGGCGATTGTGGCGGCTAATGAAGCTGAACCAGACCTAATTTTTTTAACCGGCGATTTCATAAGTTACGAACCAGCACCTATTCATGGCTTAGTGCAGCGATTGAAAAACTTGCAAAGTCGGGCTGGAATTTACGCGGTTTTGGGCAATCATGACCATTATTACCCTGGGGCAAAAACAGAGATTGCTGATGCTTTAAATAGCGTGGGAATTCGGGTTTTGTACAACGAAGCAGTCTATCCTTTGGGGTCTGAATTGGCTTTAGTTGGGCTGGCAGATTTTTGGTCGGGCGATTTTCTTCCTCAACCTGTAATGGCATCCATAAATCCGGCAATTCCTCGGATTGTATTGTCTCACAATCCTGATACTGCTGAAAAGCTACAAAAATGGCGGATTGATTTGCAGTTTTCTGGACACACTCACGGCGGTCAAATTGTGATTCCTGGTATCGGGCCTTTGTATGCTTGGGTCAGAAAAATTGGCTATTTGATTCCTCAATCAATACGGAAGTGGATTCCTTATCTGTCGGCTTGCGATCGCGTGGTGATTCACTGGGAATGGGCTAGCGGTTTGCATCAGGTTGGGAGTAATTGGCTGTACGTGAATCGCGGTTTGGGAACTTATGCGCCGGGGAGGCTATTTTGTCCGCCGGAGGTGACAGTAATTACTTTGGTTTGTCAAGAAGACTCGGCGGTTGAAACCGCGTCTACACAGACAAAACCCGCCTCCGCGGGTTGAAGACTGGACGGTTAAGATTAGGTTGTTTTCTTCAGTCCGCGTCCGGGGGAATACCCTTCTGCACAATTCATATTTTTAACTGGCTTCTGCAAAGCGATAGCCTCTGCCGTAGACTGTGTGAATTAGGACGGATTCGCCCGGTGCTTCTATTTTGCGCCGCAGAAGACTGGGCGGTTGAAACCGCGTCTACACAGACAAAACCCGCCTCCGCGGGTTGAAGATCGGAGGTACGGTTGAAACCGCCGTCTGATCTACGAGATTTTTTGGGCAATTCCTATTATTAACTGGCTTCTGCAAAGCGATAGCCTCTGCCGTAGACTGTGTGAATTAGGACGGATTCGCCTGGGGCTTCTATTTTGCGCCGCAGTAGGCGAATTTGAGCTGCTAATACGTTGCTGCTGGGTTTTTCTGCTTCACTCCACAAGTATTGGTGGATTTGTTCGTGTGTTAGTATTTGACCGGGATGCCGCATTAAGTATTCTAATAATTGACATTCTTTTTCTGATAGGTCAATTGTCCGATCGCCCCGATAAGCTATTTGATTGTCGTAGTCTAGCTGTAAGTCTGCAACTTGCAGCCGCCCGACGGCTACTTCGGCGTCAAAAGTAGGGGGCCGCCGCAGCAGTGCACGGACTCTGGCTAGGAGCTCTCGCAGTTCAAAAGGCTTGACTAGATAGTCGTCTGCGCCTGCGTCGAGTCCTTGTACGCGATCGTCTAGGGTATCTTTGGCGGTGAGAAATAGGACTGGTGTATTCCGTCCTTGCGATCGCAAATTCTGACAAATTGCCAGTCCGGTTTGTCTCGGCAACATCCAATCCAAAATTAGCAAATCGTAATTTCCCTGGATTGCTAAATTGTTGCCAGTCGCTCCGTCAAATGCCACATCAACTGTATAACCTTCGCGGCTTAAAACTCGACTCAAAGGGTCAGTTAACTCAACTTCATCATCAACTAAAAGAATCCGCATTCTGATTTAAGCTTTGAGATTTTAGGTTAAGTAAACTAATTTTTGCTACACCTTAAAATGTGCAAAACTTTCCGATTCACTGCAAGCTGCTGCTATCCATTCCTGGATTGCTGGCAGTGCCAAAATTGCATCAGCATAAGCTTTTGCTTGTGAATCTAATTTGACTTCGTAGGTGACAAAACGCATGACAACTGGGGCAAACATAGCGTCAACAATTGTGAATTTTCCGAACAGCATATCGCCGCCTGTGCCGAATTTTTGGCGGCATTCGCGCCAAATCGCAAAGATGCGATCGATCTCTGCTTCGACACCGGGAGTCATTCCTTCTCCGGGATAGCGGTTGCGACAGTCCATCGGCATATTTTGGCGCAGATTTTGGAATCCTGCGTGCATCTCGGCGCAGATGGAACGGGCGATCGCCCTTTGCGCGACATCCGCCGGCCACAAATGGTGCGCGTAGCGATCGGCAACGTACTCGCAAATTGCTAAAGATTCCCACACTTTCAGATCGCCGTCAATTAAAACAGGCACTTTTCCCGAAGGAGAATAGCGTCGAATTTCCTCGTGGGTTGTCGGGCTATCTAGGGGGATTCTCACTTCGGCAAATTCCAGTCCTGCTTGTTTCATAGCCAGCCAAGCGCGCAGCGACCAAGAGGAATAATTTTTGTTGCCAATAACAAGTGTCAATTCGGTCATAGTTTAGCTTTCAGCTATTTGAGATCGCCCGTTCAATTTTAAGTTTTAGAGTTGAATACACTGTTAGATGCGTGACACAGAACTGTGCACCAACCTCTGCAAACATTTTATATTAACAGCCTCCCAGCGTTCCGCGTTTTTCTGCAAACGGCGATCGGGGGGCTGTACCGAACACACCTGATTTGGCATTGAATGATCTGTGTCGGTCGAGTTTGACATCGTTAGCGGTAGGTACGACCACTGTATAGTGCATTTCCTCGGCCTCTACACCGCCGCCTGAGAGGATTTCATCTACTGTAATTTTCAGGGAATCCGGGTCTACACTGTGAAATTCTCCGTCAAATTCTTGACTGTCAAACTCTTGATTGTTTTCCATACTGACCGCCCTTTAAAAAACTGACTAAATATAATATATACCCAAACAAAGGATCGAGCAATACCCGAAAATTATTTTCCGCTGTGAACTCTATGTGTTATTCTGGGTTTGGTAAAAGCTGTTTCTGCTTGTGCCGCGAGCGCCCCCTTCCCAAATTGAGCAATTTACACTCTAAAAATTGACATGATTACTGTTGCACTTCCCAAAGGCGGACTGTTAGGAGATAGCATTCGGCTGTTTAAATCGGTTGGATTAGACTTCAGTGCTTTTCTCGATTCCTCTAACCGCCAACTTCAAATTTATGACCCCACCGGAACTGCTAAAGCTTTGCTAGTCAGGACGCATGATGTCCCGGTTTATGTGGAATACGGTCAAGCTGATTTGGGGATTGCGGGTTATGATGTATTGCGGGAAAAAAAGCCGAAAGTTGCTAATTTAATTGATTTGAATTTTGGCAAGTGTCGGCTATCGGTGGCGGTGAAAGAATCTAGTCCCTATCGGCGAAGTGTGGATTTGCCTCCTCACGGTAGAGTTGCTTCTAAGTTCGTAAACTGTGCGAGAGAATATTTTCATAATTTGAATTTGCCTGTGGAAATTGTGCCGCTTTACGGTTCTGTGGAGTTGGGGCCGATTACGGGTATGTCGGAGGCTATTGTGGATTTGATTTCTACTGGCAAAACTTTGCGAGAAAATGGTTTGGTGGAAATTGATGTTTTGTTTCACAGTTCGGCTTATTTGATCGGTCATCCTTTGAGTTACCGTTTGAATGCGGGGGGAGTTAATGAGTTGATTGGGAAGTTGAGAGAACAAGTTTTGGCTACTGTTTGATGTGGGTTTAAATTAGAATGTTCTTATAGGTTTGTCATAGATAAGTATTGGCGGTTTCAACCGCCAATACACAAACTAAGGATCGCGAATTAAATAACTTACAATTTTAATTGCTATTGTGGGATGTCCCGCCCGTTCAAAAAGCACGGGCGGGACATCCCACAAACTTGTGGAAGTTATTTAATTCTCATTCGTAAGTCGCAGCAGATGGGGACTGGAGAATAAATTTGGAATGCTACAAACAGGTTCTATTTAACTCCTTTCTGAGCTGATATTTGCAGGTATAAGACCTAGTTTTTCCTGGCATCTATCTATATAAAAACTGACGACTGTATCCGCAGGGTTTTGGGCGATTAGTTGCTGAAAATATCCCAAGGCGGCGACAAATTTTTCGGATTGCCATCCTTGAATTCCTTTGTCGAATAAAGATTGGGTAAGCTGTTTTGCCTCAGAGTCGGGACTTGAGGCTGCCCAGATTTCGTAGATTTCAATGGCTTGCTGCTTGCCGCGCGGGGTTACTCGATCGATCCAGCGATAGTAATAGTTGTTGCTGGGCGAATGGCTGTCGGCTGCTTTCGCGTGAGAAGTTGAAATCATACTCTTCCCTGTTTTTGCTTCCAAGTCGCACTTTAATAATAGACTTTCTTTTGAGTTTGAGTTCGGACTTATGCTATTTAGAAATTCTCTCGCATGAACGATCGCATTTTCGCTAATAATAATTTGGCAGCCGTATATTTTGGTTAAATTTTCTAACCGAGAAGCTGTATTTACTACATCGCCGATGACTGTAGAGTCCATCCGGCGATCGGAACCCAAAGTCCCGATCATGCCGATACCGGTGTTAATTCCTGTACCGATATTGACTGGAGATTCTAAATTG
The DNA here is from genome assembly GCA_026786085.1 of Microcoleus sp. CAN_BIN18. GTDB lineage: Bacteria > Cyanobacteriota > Cyanobacteriia > Cyanobacteriales > Microcoleaceae > Microcoleus. Next base: position 19,366 of record JAJAYT010000190.1, read on the forward strand.
TATTTGTGGCGTTCCAAATTAAATTCCTGCAAACTTTCTTGCATTGCTACTGCGGCTTCGATCGCATTTATTGCGTGAGAATTCGGCTGGTCAAATACTGCCATGATGGCATCGCCTAGATATTTGTCAATAAACCCGCCGTGGGAGGTGATACATTCATTCATTTTAGTAAAAAAAGCGTTCAGCCATTCAAAAGTCTCGCGTGCTTCTTGGGATTCGGCGATCGCCGTAAACCCGCGAATGTCGCAAAATAGAATAGTCAGCTCTTCTTCTGTGACATTGCCCAACTGAATTGATTCTATCCCTTTAGGCGCAATTCGTTCGAGCAACTGCTCTGGCACAAATAGGTGAAATTTTTCGGAAAGGTATTCGTTGGCCTCCCAAGCTGCGGCGATTTGGCGTTTGCTTTGCTCTTTTACCTGCTGGTTGAACTGGGAAGACACCACTTGCGATCGCATTTGGCTCAACTGCAAAATATTTTCAACTTTTGCCAGCAACAAGCGACTGTTAAAAGGCTTGGTTAAATAATCGTCGGCCATCATTTCTAACCCTTTGAGGCGAGATGTATCGTCATCGAGGGCAGTCAAAAAAATTATCGGTACTGTTTGCAATGTTTTATCGTTCCGCAGGCGATCGCACACATCAAAACCGTCCATCTCCGGCATCATAATATCCAGTAAAATTAAATCTGGTCGAGATTCGCGGGCGAGGGATAGCGCTTCATCACCCGATCGCGCTGATACTGTGGCGTATCCTTTCAGTTGCAATAATTCTTCCAGTAAAATTAGATTAGCTGGCTCGTCATCAACCAACATGATGCAGGGCGACTTGTTTGACATGGAATCTGATTATATATTGAATTTAGCTCGGGACTGGCGCGTGTAGATGCTCGAAACCTGGTTGATTCTTGTATTTCTGGTTATTAAATTCGCTGTTTTTGGTAGGAACCGGGTTGATCAGGCAAGTGTGGGCAAGTCCTATAGATATTTATGTATTGAGTCTAACGTTTCTGGTTAGGAGTTGTAATAAATAAGCTGCATTTAAACTGTCTAGTCAAGTTTGATAAAGTTCTTGTGGGGTGGGATCTCCTAGCCCGCACAAAAAATACAATTTAGATGCCCAACAGCTTAGCAGTGCTGGAAGTGCAAATAATGATAGTTAGCTTAGAAAAGAACGGACAGTGGCGATCGCCAAATTCAGATCCAGCGGCTTGCTCAAATAACCAGAAGCGCCAGCCTCAAAACATCGATCGCGATCGCCAGGCATCGCCATCGCCGTCAACGCAATCATCGGTACCGACTCCCAGACAGGATTTGCTTTCACTCGGCGCATCAACTCAAAACCGTCAACATCGGGCAACTGAATGTCCATCAAAATCAAATCTGGCAGCAACTCCGGCGCAGTAGAGGCGGCAAGAATTCGATCGACCATCGCCGAACCATCGGCGAGAATTTCTACCCCGTAGCCCTCCAATTCCATCACCTCCGAAATTAACATTTGGTTAAAAGGCTGGTCTTCCACCACCAAAATCCGCTTACTGCCAATTGGTACAATCGCAGAAGCCATAACTAACTTGGAATCCAAGCTACAAGCAGCATAGCTTCCCAACTCTTGACGCATCTCCGTCAAAGGCAGCCAAACGCGGAACAGACTGCCGCGATCGCAAACAGATTGAAAAGAAACAGTCCCCCCGTGCAATTCCGCCAGCCGCTTCGTCAAAGCCAAACCCAAACCAGTGCCTTCGTGCCGCCTCGTCAGGGAAGAATCCACCTGTTGAAAAGGTCGAAATAGCAAGTGCCAGCGGTCTTCAGGAATGCCGATGCCGGAGTCTTTCACCTCCAAACAAAAATAAGGAGTGCTGGCATTTACAGGAGAACAATCTGGCCGATAGTCGCCGTTGATTTCACTGCCATAGGCCAAACGCCCGCTGAGTTTAACTTGTCCCTGTTCCGGCGTAAATTTGATGGCATTGGAAAGTAAATTAATCACAATTTGTCGCACTCGCCGTTCGTCTAGCAAAACTTTAGTAATGCGATAATCGAGTTCTAAAGACAAAGCGATTCGTTTTTTGTCTGCCCGTGGCTGAATCATTTTCAGACAGTCTGTGGCGAGTTCGTGGACGCGCACCGGCTGCAAATTTAGTTCTACTTTCCCTGATTCAATTTTAGAAAGATCGAGAATATCGTTGATTAGTTGCAATAAGTGTTGGCCACTTTTTTCAATTAGTTCTACATAGTTGACTTGTCGATCGTTCAACTGTCCGGCCGTTTGGCGCAGCAGCAAGTCAGAAAAGCCGAGAATGCTGTTGAGAGGCGTCCGCAATTCGTGGGACATTGAGGCTAAAAACTCGGATTTTAACTGAGAAGAATACTCTAATTGTTTGTTAACTTGGCGGAGGTTTTCTTGTGTCTGACCCCGCTCGATCGCGGCCCCCAGCGTCCGACAAGCAGCCTCCAGCACTTCTTGGTGGAGGGAGGCTTGCAATTTTTTGACGTTGCGGGACTCCAGCGTCAGCACTCCAATAATTGTGCCGTCGGTAGCTGCGATCGGAAAAATGCCCAATTGTCCGATTCCCGGATGTCGAAATTGCGGCACAGCATTGGGATGTTGGGCATAATCATCGACAAACAAAGGTTGACCGGTTTGCACCACTTCCCACAGCAAACCGGTGCCGTAGGGAATGCCTTTGTCGAGCAATTCTTGCATTCCGGCGGCGACTGGTTCGCCGTAACTAGCCAGAAATTGACTAGAAACTTGGTTGGAAATCGCCGCCGCTTGTCTGTCGTTTCCCTTGCCGCTAATCACTTTTACGTCTCCGAAAGCAGCATTCGTTGCCTGTACGAGATAGGTGAGGGCAAACTGACCTATTTCTTGCAAACTGTGAGAGTTTTGCAGGCGTTCAGTTAAGCCTAAAAGAAAGCTTAGCCTCGTGACTTTTGCGTTCAAGCTAGCTTGGGAGTTTTGGTATACCGTAACGTCTCGAAAGGTAAACAGCCGCCCGCCGCTGTTGGTAATTGTAGCGAATACTTCCAAACAAACGGCATTGGATTGCTCGAAATAGAATGATAAACTTTCATCCTGAGATGTTTGCAGTGCTTGCTGAAACTGTTCCCACTGCTGAACGGACAAGTAACCCCGATCGACAATTTCCGCAAACAACAAGTCGCACTTAGGCTTTGTGGCGAGCCATTCTGGAGACAGTCCCCAGGTTTCGGCTAATTTTTGGTTAAACAAAACTAAGCAGTCAGACGGGTCGAACAGAGCGATCGCATTGTCTATTTGGTTGAGTATCAGTTCTTGGTCTGCCCTCAACTGCTGCAAGTCTATCTCCATTTTTTCTTGGTCTGTAGCTCTGAGTTTTGTTGTCATAACTGTCTACGGATTTGTCAAGAGTTATTTTATAACCTCTTACTTAATGTGACATATTTTTAGGTTTTTTGGCAGTGAGGGCGATCGAATGGCTTTGTGATCTCAGACACTTGCTGTGTTGGGACGGGGAGAGGAACGACTTTTTGACTGTATTTCCTACATTGCTCGATTGTGAGGTGAGAAGAAGGACTAAAGTCCGAACGATCAAACCCGGCGGTTGAAACCGCTTCTTGTCAAACAAAACCCGGATGGTGCGCGGGTTGAAGAGTCGTAGCGTAGCGGGGCGTAGCGGGGCGTAAGCCATCGTACATTTCTGTCAAATTCCATATTTCTTAGTCCGCGGAGGCGGACATCGTTTGTGTAGACGCGGTTTTCAACCGCCCAGGATTTTAATTGACATGACGCGGTTTCCAACCGCCCAGGATATTAATTGACATGACGCGGTTTCCCACCGCCGAGGATTTTAATTGACATAATATCATATCGTTTCCGGTTGCATCGGTATTGTTCAAACAGTTAACAGTTAACTGTTAACTGTCAACATCATGTCTGAGTGCAACCGGACATAATATTATGCCTAAAACCTCAATTCATATTCAGCAGTGACGCGATTGTCTCCTTGAAAATTAGTCGAACTTCTGAGCAAAATTTTGTCGCTGATCCGATACCGCAAATTAAATTCAGTCGGTTGATTTGCTGACAAAACTCGAATGATTGATGCTGAAAGATTGCGCGTGATATCGGCCCCAACTTCTAAGCCTATACCGAGGGAACCGGCACCGGAAGCGCCCCCAGCACTTGAACGGGCTGTTTCTCCTTCGTTACCTCGAATTCTAGTCGGAAACAACCTAAATTCGCTCAATCCTGTGGCGTTGGTAATCACTGATTGCAGGTTGTTTAATAAACCCGCACCGGCTAAATTTGCGATCGCCAATGTACTGTCTCCCTGTCCCAAAGTCTGCACGAAACTGCCACCTAATAGCGCTACAATCTCTGTTTCCGATCGCCCTGGAGAGCTCCTCAACTCCAGACTTTCCGCCAATTGAGAAGCTTTACCCTGCACTAACGCTTGAATTCGGACACTCCGCACACTGCCGAAACTTGTCGGTTCGTCGGCTATTTCAGAGGCGACAGATGTTCCCGGAGTGCGGAACCGCGTTACTTCTTGCACCGAAGTTGCCAATCTCACATCCAGCGTCGGATCGAGTCCTTGTCCCGCTACAAAGGTAGCAGTCTGCGGGTATCCTCGATCGAGCCTAAACTGTGTTGTAAACAAATTCACCGAACCCGAAGTCAGCCGAATCGTACCCTCCGGGCGAATATCGTCTAAAGTTCCATTCACCGTCAAACCCCCAGTCGCCTGGAAATTCAATATCGGCGGACTCGTTACCCGCACTCCCCGGCCCAACTTCAGTTGCAAATCGTTGAAGGCAACATCAAAGGAAGGGGAAGGAGAAGCCGAAGCCGTGGAAGGAGAATCGGAAGGGGAAGCTTCTGTCGCAGGGGAAGATGGGGAATCGGAAGGGGAAGAAACTAACTCAGCCCCGCCACCGCCCGCACTTGGGAGAAATACTTCGCCGTCGTACAGTTCAATGTTACCGCTCAAGCGCGGCCGCAAAGCAGTTCCCGTTGCTTGGACTTGACCGACTGCGCCGCCGCGATACAATCCTCTGAGATTCAAGGCCAGCTTGTCGAGATTGACAGCCAAAGGATTCGCTGCATCGACATCGCCCTCGGCAAAGGGAACAGAAAGCGGAATTACGCCTTGGGCGACTATTTCGCCCTTAGTCAACTGTCCCCGAATTCTCTCTACCCGAATTCGATCGCCCTCAAAGCGCACCGCCCCAGTCAGCCCTGTAATCGGTTCTGGGAAAGCTCTCGCTCGGACTGTGGCATTTTCAAAATTCGCAATTCCTTGCGCTACAGGCTCTTGCAGCGTCCCTCCCACGCGAATTTGCACCTGTCCCTTGCCACTCACCCAGGCAATTTGCGGAGTCAAGACATTAATAATTGCTAATCCTTCATTCTGCAAATTCGCCCTCAAATCAATTTGATTGCTGTCAGCTTTTACAGTGGCAAAAGGCAACTCAAAAGGCAAACTTCCCTGCACTTCAATCGGTTCGGTTTGAGTGATCAAAGCGCTACCACCAAAATTGACGCGGGCGTTACTATAACTAAAACTGCCATCGGCTTTTTTAATCGGTTCTCCGTTTAGCGTACCGTCAACCAAACTCAATTCTCCGGTGGCTTGCGGATTTTCTAAACTCCCGGCCAAGTTCGCCCGCAAATTCAAGTTTCCCGTGACATCCACAAAGGGCAATTCGACCAATTTTGCCAACTCTTCGACAGGTAAATTTTCGATACGCAACTGCCCGGATTGAGCTTTCTGCCCCAGTTGTCCCGAAAAGCCGATCGCACTTTTGCCCGATCGAATTTCCAGTGGCAAAACAGTTAAGATCCCATCCTGAAAACTGCCCTCAATACTGAACTGTTCGGCGACATACCTTCCCCACTGCCAATTATCACCTTTGACGTTAAATTGAGCCTGCACGCCCGTTCGCAGAGAACCTGCAACCGCAATTTCCCCGCCAAAAGTTCCCTGCAACTGAGATAACGCGGGCAGTTTTTCCGATGATTTTACAGCCTGTTGTTGCTGCAAAA
>JAJAYT010000191.1 GCA_026786085.1 Microcoleus sp. CAN_BIN18
CTATATGACTCGCGAACTGCTACAAAATGTAAGAGTGCTCGATCCAGTTTCAAAGATCGATCGCAGCACTGATATTCTAATTACAGACAATCAGATCACAGCAATCCAAGAAAACATTACCGAAATTCCCGCCGACACAGAAGTGCGGGATTGCCAAGGACTAATTTTAGGGCCAGGATTAACCGATATTTATAGTCATAGCGGAGAACCAGGTTTTGAAGAACGAGAAACCCTAGAATCCTTAATGCAGGCTGCGGCGGCCGGCGGTTTTACGCGAGTGGCGATTTTGCCCGATACCTCGCCGCCTGTGGACAATTTAGCCGGTTTAGCCTTGTTGCAACAACACATCCGCAATTTGTCGCCCTCGCTGCCGCACTTGTATTTTTGGGGGGCGCTGACAGCGGGCGTTAAAGGGCAGCAGATGGCTGAGTTGGGGGAGCTTGCCTCCTCTACGGTGGTGGGTTTTGCGGACGGTTTGCCGCTGTCTAATCCGGCTCTGGTGAGGCGTTTGCTGGAGTATATCCAGCCGTTGAATAAGTTAGTTGCTTTGTGGCCGTGCGATCGAGCTTTGGCAGGAAACGGCGCGGCGCGGGAGGGTGCGGTGTCGGTGCGCTTGGGTTTGCCGGGAATTCCGGCGAGTGCGGAAACATCGGCTTTGGCGGCAATCCTGGAGTTGGTGGCATCTGCGGGCACGAAAGTACACATCATGCGCGTTTCTACGGCTCGCAGCGTGGAATTGATTCGGGATGCTAAGGCGCGGGGTTTGCCGGTGACTGCGAGTGTAACTTGGATGCACTTGTTGTTGAATGTTGGGGCAGTTTCAGGTGACACCAAAGATTCTGGAGGCGGGAAAAATGCTCTGACTGCTTCGTTTGCGTACGATCCAAATTTACACCTAGAACCGCCGTTAGGCACTCTGGGCGACCAATTAGCCCTGATTCAAGCTGTGAAAGATGGGGTGATTGATGCGATCGCGATCGACCACAATCCGCGTACCTACGAGGAAAAAACCGTGGCTTTTGCTGATAGTCCCCCAGGGGCGATCGGCTTGGAATTAGCGTTGCCTTTGCTGTGGCACGGACTGGTAGAAACTGGCGAATTTTCGGCTTTGGAACTGTGGCGAGTGTTGAGTACAGGCCCCGCCGTTTGTCTCGGACAAACCCCCGCTACGGTTACGCTGGGTGTCTCTGCTGAGCTGATTTTGTTCGACCCGCTCATGGCTTGGACTGTTGAGGGGCATAGTCTGAAGTCGCGATCGGCAAATACCCCTTGGTTGGGACAACAATTAGCCGGAAAAGTTGTGCAAACTTGGATTTGACCGCAATTTGCTCATCATCATCAACACCAATAACTATAGCGGTTCTAAATTAACTGAGGTACGCCCATTACAAATTACCAATTACCCATTACCGATCACCAAAAACCCAAGTACACTCATGTTATACCAATTGTGAAAAATATTGCAGAATCAGAAATTAGAGGTTCTCACCTGTAGGGAAACGGCACTGCCGTGTCCGGCTCTCCTATTGGCTCATGTTGTTTTCAGCCCAGATTTAATAATCTCAATTAACTCAGATTCCAACCAAGGTTTATACAAGCATGAATGAAGATTTGCTTCTTTTTTCACTCTGGCAATAGCGGCTTCATCAGCTTGACCAGTCAGCATCACTTTCACAATATTAGGGAATTTTTGGTGGATGCGAATCAGCAACTCATCCCCCTTCATTCCCGGCATCAACCAATCTGATACAATCACCAGAACTTGAATATCCTCTTCAATAAACTCCTCTAGCATTTCTAAAGCATCGATCGCATTTTCTGCCAATTCATAACAATATTCACTCCCAAAAGCTGACTTAAGCTGTGCTTTCAGACTCTCCAATACAGCGATTTCATCATCAACACATAAAATTACAGGCTTAGGCATTTTCAATTCAAAAATAAAAAAATAGAGCTTAGCAGAGAAAAATAGCTGAGGTTTGTAGTGAGGACTTTAGTTCTCAGAATTTTGAAGGACTAAAGTCCTCACTACAAACCAATTGAAGGACTAAAGTCCTCACGATTAAGCCAATTATGTTATTAATTTTTCGGTACATAAACAATAAACGTAGTTTGTCCAGGAACTGACTCAACTTCTATTTTACCTTGATGTTTGTCAATTATTTGCTTAACAATATGTAGCCCTAAACCGCTACCTTCCCCCAAAGGCTTAGTAGTAAAAAAAGGCTCAAAAATTTTCTGTTGAATCTCCAACGGTATACCCTTACCTGTATCAGTCATGGTAATCTTGATCTGCTCGTCTTCCTCGATCGCATCAATAGTTAAAGTACCTTGATAGTCCATAGCGTGCAAAGCATTGTGCACAATATTTGTCCACACCTGATTAAGTTCGTCAGGATAGCAAAGTATAGGCGGTAGTTCTGGACAGTTTAGCACTACATTCACTCCATGTTTGATTTGATTGTGATAGAGAGTCAACACCGTTTCTATGCCATCAGCTATCTTGGCTAAACTTTTATCGCTCGACGGTTTACCACCAGTGTATTCTTTGAGCGCAAATATTATTTTTGCCGCTCTATCTGCTGCTGTTTCTATGGTTTGCATACCTCTTTGGATACCGGAAATTTTATAAGCTATTTCTAAAATATCTAAACTATCAGGTCTTTTTAAGAGTGGCAAGAAAAGCTCTATGTTATTATAAATCCTCATGTCCACAATCGTATCAGCCAAATCTTCAGCTTTTTCAAGGTTTTCCGATTTCAATTGACGGACTAAAATCCTCTTGACTTTGCGGTCTTCTTTCGCAGAGAAACTTGGTTTTTCTTGGAGCGACCTATTTAGTAATGCTACAAAATTTTGTGCTTCTTCTGGAGATAAAGATTGAAACAGTGTAGGTAACTCCTCCAGCGATTGATTTAAAAACTTAAAAATATTCCCGACCGAAGAACGAATAGCTCCCAATGGAGTATTGATTTCGTGAGCAATTCCTGCTACCAATTGTCCCAAAGCAGCCAATTTTTCCGAATGAACCAGTTCTGCTTGAGTAGCTTTTAATTCTACCAAAGCAGCATTTAATCTCTCATTAGTTTGCGCTAGCTCATCATTTTTTGATTGCAGATTGTTTTGCAGATTTTGCAAACTCAAGTGAGTTTCAACGCGAGCTAAAACTTCTTATACTTGAAAAGGTTTGGTAATGTAATCTACTCCCCCCACGCCAAAAGCTTTGATTTTATCGAGCACGTCGCTCAAAGCACTGATGAAGATAACGGGTATGCCGCGAGTGCGATCGTCCGCTTTGAGCTTTTCGCAGACTTGATAGCCGTCCATAACCGGCATATTAATATCCAGCAAAATCAAATCCAAAGCAACATTTTGGGCAATTGATATAGCTTGATTTCCATCCCTTGCGGGTCGAACATTGTACCCTTGTTGTGTCAAAATCCCAGCGAGAAGACGCAAATTAGCTGGAGTGTCGTCAACCACAAGAATATTGGCCGTTTTTGGGACTATTTGCGGGCTGCTCATGATTGTTTAAAGTATATTGTGTTATTTTTTAGAGCACTCAATTAAAATTACTATCTTATCGCAGTCAAACTTATTTGCCAACATATTCCAGGCTTAGATTAACTGAGACTTTTCTTTTCTTTACAATCGCCGACACCGAACACTCATTAACCCAGTTTATAAGTGTATTTATCGTTACTAAACTCAGGATGTTTCCGAGAAACCGAATTTATCATCCAGAGACTAAAAAAATCGGTTTTTTTAGTTAAGATTATTGACTAAAATGCCTAATTTTCGTTTTTATTCCCGGTTTATTCATAACTTTTGCGTGCAGAACTGTATTAGACATTTCCAATAATTCTTGTGGAACGGGCATCCTGGCTGTTTTAAACTGGCAATTCTTGCGATGTCTATTAAATAAAGTCCGATCGACTTTCGGGCAATATTACCTGCATTTCCTGACAGCGTTGCAGATAATTTTGAGCCACCCTATCCAGGGGATTCTTGCGCACGCAATCAGCAAACAGTTCTGCTGCTTCTTGATGTTTAGCAGCACCGTAGTTGTACAGTGCTTCTAAAAATACGGACAAAGTTGCTAACTTACCCTCTTTTAGTTCTGGTGCATCGGCATCAAACACTTCATGAATTGTCACCAAATCCGACTTGCCTTTCACTCGAACACAGCCGATATTTCGGATTGAGTAACTTGCCGAATCGGTCAACTCTAAAAAAGTATTTTGAGTAATCAACATCGACACCCCGTAACTTTTTGTCAAGCTTTCCACCCGCGAGGCTAAATTAACCGCATCGCCAATAACCGTACTGTCCATCCTGTTAGTTGACCCAACAGTTCCTAACATCAATGAACCCGTATTGATGCCAATCCCAATTTTAATCGGTGCGTAGCTGCGACTAATGCGATGTTGATTGTATTCGGCGAGATTTTGCAGCATAGAAATACCGGCATTGACTGCATCGTCTGCACTGTGGCCGAACAAAGCCATAATTGCATCGCCAATATATTTATCAATAAAGCCATGATTTTGAATAATACTTGGCTCCATTATACTCAAATAGGAATTAATAAAATTGAAATTTTCTTGAGGTGTCATCAGTTCAGAAATAGCTGTAAAATCCCGAATATCTGAAAACAATATTGACATTTTCTTTTCCACGCTGTCGCCGAGTCGAATGTCGCTCAAGCTATTGTGGCTTAGCAGCGAGACAAATTCATTCGGCACAAAGCGTTTAGCAGCTTCTGTTAATTTTAATTGCTGTGACAGGGCAAATTCTAACTCCTGATTTATTTTCCGAAGTTCGGCATTTTGTTCTGCTAGTTTTTTATCTTGACTGTAGCTGTGGACGGCTTCTGTCACAGTCAATTTCAAGTCTTCAGTTTGCCAAGGTTTGCCAATGTAGCGATAGAGTTTGGCGTGTTTGATGGCATTTCCTACCGCCTCAATAGTCGCCTGGCCAGTAAGCATAATCTTGAGAGTTTTGGGAGACAGTTCGTGAACTAGCCGCAACAATTCATCTCCTTTCATGTCAGGCATTACATAATCCGAGATGATTAAAGGGATTTCATACCCGTCTTCGAGCAATTCAGCAATTAACTCTAGGGCATCTTTACCTCCTTCGGCAATTTCAATCTGATAAGTATTGCCTAAAGCGTCTTTTAATTCAGTTTTAAGACTTTTCAGAATTGTTTTTTCATCGTCAACGCAAATAATGACTTGTTTTGTCATAGCGATAAGGCTGTTTTAATGGTTTCGATCAGCTCTGATTCCGACCAAGGTTTGTGCAAACACCGATGGAGGTTGGCTTCGTCAAATGCCCTCTTCACGGCCTCTTCATCGGCTTGACCTGTTAGCATAATTTTTACTGTTTTTGGGAATTTTTGATGAACACGAACTAGAAATTCATCTCCTTTCATTCCTGGCATTAACCAATCCGATATAATTAAGATAATGGAAACTTCGTCGTCATTGAATTCATCAAGTAACTCTAGAGCATCGGCGGGAGTTTCTGCTATTTCATAAATGTAAGTATTCCCAAAGGCTGATTTTAATTGGTTTTGAGGCTTTTTAAAACTACTTTTTCGTCGTCAACACATAGGATGATTGGTTTAGACATAATTGTGACCTTAATTAATGGTTTACGGAAGATTGACAGGCAGAAAAACCGTAAAGGTAGTTTTGCCGGGAACCGATTCAACTTCTATTTTACCGCGATGTTTGTCAATAATTTTTTTGACTATATCGAGACCCAGGCCACTGCCTTCTCCGGGGGGTTTTGTTGTGAAGAAGGGAGCGAATATTTTGGGCATGACTTCGGTTGGAATTCCTGCGCCACTATCCGTAACGCCGACTTTGATATAGTTGCCTTCCTGAACGATATCTAGAGTTAATGTGCCTTGATTGTCCATTGCTTGCAGAGCGTTATGAATCAGATTTGTCCATACTTGATTTAGTTGGTCTACATAACACAGTACGGGCGGTATTTTGGGGAAATTGCGGTGCACTTCTACGCCGTGTTTGAGGTTATTTTGATACAGGGTGAGTACGGTTTCTATGCCTTGAGTTATATTAGATTCAACCATCGTTTCTGCTGAGTCGTAACGGGCGTAGGTTTTCAGGGCGAAGACGACTTTAGAAGCGCGATCGGCTGCGGTGTTAATTATTTGGGTTCCTCGCTGGATTTCGGAGAGTTTGTAAGCTATTTCTAGGATGCGATCGCGATCGACCTTTTGCAGCAGAGACAGAAAGTCGTCAGCCTCATAAATCCCCATATCCACCAAAGTGTCCGCGATATCATCTGCTTCGTCAATGTCTTCGCCTTCGAGTTGACGAATCAAAGTCCGCTTTAACTTCCTTTCTTCTCTAGCTGTTAAAGTCATATCTTTTTGTAGCGAGCGATACATTAATTGGCTAAAGTTTTCAGATTCTGCGGGGGAAAGCGACTGAAACAGTGAGGGCAAATTAGTGATAGTTTGACCCAAAAAATTAATCATATTTCCCGCACTCGATCGAATTGCACCCAACGGAGTATTCAATTCGTGAGCAACTCCGGCGACTAATTGACCTAAAGCTGCCATTTTTTCGGATTGAATCAGCTCTTCCTGAGTCGTTTGCAGGTTTTCTAGTGCTGTTTTGAACTCTTGGGTTCTTTCGGCGACTTGGACTTCGAGAGTGCGGTTGTATTCCGCTACCAATTTTTCGGCTTGTTTGCGTTGAGTAATATCGGCAAAAGCTGCGATCGCATAACTCACCTTTCCTTTATCATCATAGATGGGCGTGCCCCAAACCTCGATCGGAATAATCCTATCAAGATGGCGAATTTCCATATCATCAACATTAACACTAGCCCCTTTAAAAGCATTGATAATTGAATCTTTATCTGCCGGATAAACTTCATTGCTACCTGCCAGATAAATTTGATAATTCTCGCGAATTTCCTCCGAAGTAGTAGCGATGATACCTTTCCCTAATAAATCCTGAGATCGAGAATTAACATAGTAAGGTTTGCCGCTAGAATCTGCGACAAATATCCCCACCGGAACGGCTTCTAAAATTTGGTTGAGCCGACTTTCACTCTCAGACAATTCGGCATTCAAAGCTTGCATTGCTGTGAAAGATACTTGCAGTTGCGTCGGCATACTATTAAATGAATTGGCAAGTTCCCCGACTTCATCATCGCGGTTGAGCGTTACACTTTTGCCCCATTCACCTCTAGCAATATTTTTGGCAGCCTCGTTCAAAGATAAAATCGGTTTTGTCACCCATCTCGCCGTAACAACTCCAACAATTATCGCCACGAGCAAAGCAGCAGCGCACAACAAAATAGTTGCGGTAGTGTTGGCATTAATTTGTGCCATGAAATCCGCTTCGGGAACAACCACCACAATCAACCAATCCAATCCTTTGTCATCTTGCCAAGGTAGAACTTGTAAAAATTGTTTATTACCCTGAACATCAAATTCTAGTGACTGCGAACTTTTCAGAGATTGGAATTCGTTAAAATTAGCTGCTAAATATTGAGCCGTGGTTTTAGTGAAAGTATTTTCACTGTCAATTGCTTTAACTCGTTCGGCTCCATAGTCTTTTTTGAGGACGTGAAACGGTCTTTCTCCTGTCGAAGTTGCGACCAACATTCCCGATCGCTAGACAATAAATACTTGTCCAGTTTCGCCAATTTTTAAGCTTTGGAGAAACTTGCCAATAGTGGATAAATTAATATTAGTTAGCAACACGCCTTGCAATTTTCCTTGTTTGTCATAGAAAGGCATGGATGCGCCGAGATAAGCAGTAATGCCAGCCGTATTGGGATAAATCTGGCTCCAGGTGGGTTTGCCAGCAGCTACCGCAGCTTTGTACCACGGGCGAGTGCGCGGATCGAAATTAGTTTTGTTGTTTAATAATTGGCTGATTTCGCCGGATTTGTTGGTAGCATAGGTGCGAAAATCATAGTTACTTGCTGCTGTCGATACTCTCAAAGTTAGCGAGCCATTGTCGAGCCTTTCTGCTCCCAAATTGTCTCTTTGTTATAACCCTAAACCCGTAAAAGTGAGTGTATCAAATATCTGAAGCTGCCGCCAAAAATGACGTTGTAAAATAGGTAAATCTTGCAGATTCAAGGTACCAATCTCGATCGCAGCAGCATTGCTCTGGTTGACATGATGGGGTACAGTCAGGTAAGTACCCAGATTTTGTTCGACGCGGCTGCCTACTTCTGCCATTAGTCGATCGGCAATTTCATTGACGGCCTTTTGTCCGTTTTTAAATGAGAGATATCCTACCAGTCCCACCGCTGCGAAAATTTGCAAGACGAAGGGAACTATCAGAACTGTTCGCAGGGTTTGGGAGCGAGCAGTTTTTCCTGCTAATCTGCCAGTAGATTCGGTTTTGTTCACAACGTTGGTACTTGATAATATAATTAGGAAGAAGGAAGAAGGAAGAAGGAAGAAGGAAGAAGGAAAACAAGACCTCTTGCACTCATTCACAAACTATCTTGAACTTATCTGCGTTGCGTCTGTGTTTATCTGCCTTGCATCTGCGGTTTCCGTATTAATCAAATATTTATGCAAAAAATCTAGGGAAGAAGAAAGAAGAAAGAAGCAATCGATCGCATGGGGAAAGTGAAATAGTGGTAAGGTGCGAACGATGCGCCCTATAAACTCAACTGTGTAAGTCATGTAAGAGCAAGGGGCGATCGCCCTTTGCACTAAAATTAAAACTAAGTCAGCCGCTGCGAATTCACCCGCCGAATTGCCACCACCGCAGGTTGAGGTGGATTATTAACTTTTTTGCCCGGCCAATTAGAGCCTACAGGCACTTTTCGAGTCTGCACAAACTCCTTACCATCAATAGTTTTCATGGCAAACTTGCGGTTGTCCGCCGCCAGATCCTGCCGCATCCCGTTGACTTCTCCCGGATGCTGAATTGACAAAAACAAAGTCTTTTCATCTTCAGTAAAAAACGGCCCAGTAGTTTCGCACTCCATCGGCCCAATTCCAAACAAAAAAGCCTCCCCAGCATCCGGGCCAGAAGCTGGCAAAAACCAAATGGCATTGTTGCCATACAAGCCGCGCAAATTAGACTGGCTAATCGGTTTTCCATTTTTATCAACTCTGCCAGCAGAAACAGGCGCATTGAGTTTGTCAGAAGACATATCATTCACCATCCAAACATTGCCGCTTTTGTCAATTACCAAATTATCTGGATTAGCAAAACCCAACCCGCCCTCAGCCGGTTCGCCGCCCGTCGCAAACATTTTCCACTGGAAACTCATCGCCGACGGCTCGTTACCATCTTCAATTAAGCGCATGATCCAGCCGTATTCGTAAGGTTTGCCATCCTTTCCTTGAAAAATTCGCAAATCTGGCCCGCCGTCGCTGTCACTTGCAGAACCGGAAGTAAAGGTAATGTACAAAGAACCGTCAGGAGCAATTTCAGTGTCTTCGGGACGAGCAGTGCAAGTAGCTCCTGCCGCACTTGCGGCATAATGAGCATCAATTAAAATTGCGCCTTGTTTTTCATTAGCTGTGCCTTCGTAGAGGTCGTCTAAAGTCTTAAACTTCTGTTTGAAAGCAACTACATTTGCATCTTTTGCAACTTTGAAAAAACCGCCTTCGGGCCGCTGCGGCAAATTAATTATTCCGCCTGCATGAACGCTAGGCAAATCTGGGTTTACAGGCGTGTCAGTTTTTAAGGCAATCCACTTACCGGTGCCGTCAGCGTTAAACTTGGCAGCATAAAGCATTCCGTCTGTCAAGAGTTTAGAATTAGCCCGATCTTTGGGGTTTTTAACTGCGTTTTTGCTGACGAATTTGTAAATATGTCCGCTGCGTCGATCGCACCCCGAGTAAAATGCTAATGGTTTCCCCGCCACCGTGCGAATGCCTACCGCTTCGTGGCGGTAGCGTCCCAGCCAAGTGTGTTTAGTGCCGTAGTCAGTGGGGTTAGCCGGATCTACTTCTACCATCCAGCCGTATTTATTCCCCGCCAAGCCGAACGGATTGCCCAAACCGCCAATTTCTTCAGCATCGATGTAGAAATTTTTCTTACTTGGATCGAAAGATGTACCGTCTGCAAATACAGGTTCTGGCACAAAATTCTGGATGTTTTCTTCAGCACTAAAAACGGTGCCCCAAGGCGTAGTCCCGCCCGCACAGTTATTAAAAGTGCCGATGATTTTGTCGCCCAATTTGTCCGAGTAGCCTTTACCTTTTTTGTTGAACACGGCTACCGCTGGGCCGGTGGCTTTCAGGTAGCGCCCGTCTTCGAGGCCGGAAATGCCAGTGATTCGGCGATCGGCTGGAGAATTCGTTCTTACCCATTTGCCGTCATCATTTCTTTTTACAGAAATTACCCCAATTCCCACGTCAATCAAAGCTGCTTTCGTTATTTCCTGAACCATTTTTGCGATCGGATCTTTTTCCGGCATGGCAAAGACATTAATGCCTGCCTTTGCTGCGGGTTTGATTGCCGATTATAACTTAGCAAAAGGCAGAGATTTGCCAATAACTTTTTGATAAGTTTGAATCCAAGGCTTGGCACTGATGTACTCGAAATTAACAGTTAACAATCCCTCATTTTCGCCTGTTTCTACAAAAGACAGATAGTCATTGTTGTAGCCGAAGTGAGAATCGCCAACTTTGTCTCCCCAAGCAGCTATGATATCGTAGGTAAAGCCTTCGGGAAGCACGAGGTCGTCTGCTACTTCGTAAGCGCTGTAAGCTTGCATTTGCTGCTCTGCCGACGCGGTGCTAATTTTGATTAATTGTCCGGTTTCCGCTACGGCGCTGCTGGTTGGCAAAGGTATGGGCCCTTTGACTGGTTGGAAGTTTATGCCTCCTGGAATATTCGCAGTATCCTTCGCAGAATTAACAGGATCTCCGAAGGGCATGGCAAATTTTTGTTGGCAAGAATTGAGTGCAACACTACCTGCTGTTGCACCCAAAAAAAGCAGGAATTCTCGACGATTGATAGTCATAGTTCATTCAGTTGACAGTTGACAGTTGACAGTTGACAGCGACTTCTACATGGAAGGAAGAGGATTGGAGTAATCAATAGTCTTCTTTTGATTTCTCCTTAAAAGGGAGAGGCTTTAAACCAATTTTTTATGGTAAAAAAATGGTTAGGGACTGAGCATCAGCCAACTCAAAACTAAATTGATTGTCAGTTTTTTGGGATATTGGGGCGAGAAATCTCTGTTTTCTTTCGCTTCGAGGCAAACCCCCGATCGCACTCTAACCCGAATCTCTCACCTTTTGTAACACAACTCGCTGGACTTAAGTATATATTCGGCTCGTTGTTTGTCGATCGCACGCAAAATATGCACACCCTACAATAATTGCCCTACACATACAAATAAGGACACAACAATGTTGTGTCCCTACGTCATATTTGACTGCAACTTGGAGCCCTACAACTAATTTAAACAATCAACCAAATCGATAGCCGAACCCGCGTACTGTAATGATATATTCCGGTTTACCCGGATCGATTTCCAATTTTTCGCGCAGCCAGCGGATGTGAACATCAACTGTTTTGCTATCTCCTATAAAATCTTGACCCCAAATTTTTTCCAGCAATTGATCGCGAGACCAAACTCGCCGAGGATTACTCATAAATAGTTCTAGTAAGCGAAACTGTTTAGGAGACAATTTTACTTCAATGCCGCGAACCAAGACGCGGCATTCTTCAGGATACAGAGTTATGCTCTTATATTGCAGCATCACCGGTTGCGGTAACTGACCGAGGCGTTGACGACGCATCAGCGCCCGACAGCGGGCGATAAATTCCCGCATTCCAAAAGGCTTGGTGAGATAATCATCCGATCCGGCTTCTAGATAAAAAGCGCAATTGTTCGCACTTCCTCTAGCACCGATAATCAAAATAGGGACGGGATTTCCTTGATGCCGTAACATCCGACACAGATCCAAACCGTTGATTGAATCCATAATTAACAGGTTAAAGGCAAATTCACCGTGGTATGACGAGGAAGCCTGCACAGAAGGCAGAGCGTTGCGCCCGTCGCTAGTAACCACCACCTCATAGCCCTGTTCTTTCAGGGCTAAAGCTAGCATTTCCCGCAACAGGTCTTCACCTTCCAATAACAAGATACGGCCGGCTTGTCCAACAGCCAGCCTTGAAGGACATTCGCTTAATTCAGCAGAAGACATAAATATCAGTGGGAGTTATGTTTGTATGTGGCTAGCGGGAGGTGCTTTCTTCAGTAGCTGAGGCACTCTCGCGCTGCGATCGCTTTGTATGAACGATCGACTATTGAATCACTTATAATCTTTCGCCAGTCCATCCGACAGACATACGCTCGACTATTTCTACTTGCTCGTGCAAGAAATATAGTCGTTGAGCAGTTGCGATAGCTGCGCTGTCTGCCTTAGTCCAGGCGTTAGAAGCCTGGTCATTGTTAGGGGTCGGTATTACGTTGTAAAACATTGCCCGTTTGTAATTGACCAGGTAACACCCAATCTATGGGAGATGGCTTTATCGTACTCGCAAAAGGTTATTAAAAGGTAAAGTTCTGGTAAATAAATGGTTAAATTATTAAAGTTAAGTAATATAACTGTAAAGTTGCGATCGGACTGTAGAGCTTTGTTTAAGAATACAATCATAAGTTTGCCCAAAGTTCTTTTTCTGCGCTTGCCGGCTACGATCGAGTTTGTAAGTAAAAATCTGTAAACTGCCTATAATGTTGCTGCATTTGAGTACCTGGCCCGAAGTAGAAGCTTATCTAGAAAGTTCCCGCGGCATAATTATCCCGATCGGCTCCACGGAACAGCACGGGCCCACCGGCTTAATCGGAACTGACGCGATTGCTGCTGGTGCGATCGCCCTTGGTGTCGGCGAAGCAGCCAATGCCTTAATCGGCCCGACAATTAATGTAGGAATGGCCTTGCACCACACCAGCTTTCCCGGTAGCATCAGCCTCCGACCGCAGACGCTGATTCTGGTAATCAGGGATTATATCACATCTTTAGCAAAAGCGGGATTTGAGAAATATTTCTTTATTAACGGTCACGGTGGCAATATTGCGACGATGAAAGCAGCATTTGCCGAGACTTACGCGCATTTGTCAGATTTGAATGTGCCAAATGCCGATCGAATCCAGTGTCAAATCGGCAACTGGTTCATGTGCGGTTCAGTCTACAAACTCGCCAAAGAATTGTACGGAAACCAAGAAGGTTCCCACGCCACCCCCAGCGAAATCGCCTTAACTCAGTACCTTTATCCAGAAGCAATCAAGCAAGCTCCGCTTTCGGAAGAAGTTGCATCCGGGTACAAAATTTACGGTGCTGCTGACTTCCGCCGCCGATTTCCCGACGGGAGAATGGGTTCAAATCCAGCCTTAGCAACCCCCGAACATGGCCAGCAATTTCACGATTTAGCAGTCAAAGAATTGACTAATAATTATTTAGAGTTTTTGAACTCAGATTAACAATTGCCTAAAAATCTTGATAAATTGCGTTTTGATCCGAGGCCAGATCCCCCTAAAT
Source organism: Microcoleus sp. CAN_BIN18 (assembly GCA_026786085.1). GTDB lineage: Bacteria > Cyanobacteriota > Cyanobacteriia > Cyanobacteriales > Microcoleaceae > Microcoleus. The sequence continues at coordinate 13,523 of JAJAYT010000191.1, forward strand.
CCCCCGAAAGCAAGGGGGACTTTGAGAAGATTCCTGTCCCCCATTAAAAAGAGGGACTTTGACAACTCTCTTGTCCCCCCTTCTTAAGGGGACTTTGACAACTCTCCTGTCCCCCCCTTCTTAAGGGGGGCTAGGGGGGATCTGGCCCCAATCATCAAACAGTAGATCCGTACTACTAAGAAGTTAAGTTAACAACACGATTTCTAAGCAGCGGCGACTTCAGCTTCAGCTTCAGCTTCAGCTTCCGGTGCATCTGGCACATCTTGCTTAATCGTCAAATAGCGAATCACTTCTTCGCTCAGACGCATGGCGCGTTCCATAGGAAAAATTGCAGCGCCCGGAGCTGTATAGTTCATTTGAACGTATACTCCGTCGCGGTGCTTGCCGATTTCGTAAGCCAAACGGCGCTTGCCGCGGTGCTGAGTTTCGATATTTTCAGCACCTTGATCGCGCAAAATAGTTTGATATTTGGCGATCGCCTGGTCAGTCATTTCTTCACCCAAATCTGGGCGCAGAATGTACATTGTTTCGTAAATAAACGGTTTCATGGCAATAATCCCTTATGGACAAACAAGGCTTCTCACGAAGCAAGGACTTATCATCATATCCCAACTATGAACAATCTCAAAACTAAAAAATCAAATTCCCTAAACAGCCGTCCCTCGCGGTGGAGCACGCTGTGGACGTACACGATCATGGGGGCGATCGCACTTTTAATGCTCTTCCCCCTGCTGTGGCTGCTGAGTACCTCCCTCAAATCCCCCAGCGAAAACATCTTCCAATATCCCCCGCAACTGTGGCCGCAACAGCCAACCCTCGAAAACTTCATTAAAGTCTGGCAAACCAACCCCTTCGGCCGCTACCTGTTCAACAGCAGCCTGATTGCAGGCCTCACAGTCAGCATCAACGTTTTGTTTTGCGCCCTCGCCGCTTACCCCTTAGCCCGACTCAACTTTCGCGGCCGTGAAGCTATCTTAATTACGATCGTATCCACAATCATGATTCCCTTCCAAATAGTCATGATTCCGCTATACATTTTGACAGTACAACTCGGATTAAAAAATAGCTATTTAGGTGTAATATTTCCCGGACTCGCCTCAGCCTTCGGCATATTTTTATTGCGGCAAGCATTCCTCGCAGTTCCCAAAGAATTAGAAGAAGCCGCCAGAATAGACGGCTGTACAGAATTAGGCATTTGGTGGCACGTCATGATTCCGGCAATTAAGCCAGCTTTAGTCACCTTAGGAATTTTCGTATTTATCGGTTCTTGGAGTGACTTTTTGTGGCCACTGCTAGTTTTAGACAGGCCGGAATATTACACGTTACCTTTAGGTGTCGCAAATTTAGCCGGGACATTTTCTTTGGATTGGCGTTTGGTGGCGGCTGGTTCAATTATTTCTATTGTTCCTGTTTTAGGACTGTTTTTGCTATTGCAAAAATACATTGTCCCCACAGAAGCGGCCGCCGGAGTGAAAGGATAAAATCAATCTAACATCAGGATAAACCAAAAATTCATCTGCGTTTATCCGCGTACCCTTCGGGAAGGCGAAGCGCCTACATCTGCGGTTTTAAAACTCTTAAACTCAACACTTACCTAAAGTAGCCAAGGTTATTTGCTATGTACGAACTCCCAGAAATCCGCTGGATTGTTAACCGCGCTGCTGTCATAGATGCGATCGTAGCATTCGCAAATGCGATCGATGCCAAAGATTGGGACAAATTGCGATCGCACCTAGCCGACGAAATAGATATCGACTATTCAGACTTCAGGAGTGAAACTCCCAGACGAGTAACCGCAGAAGCATACATAAAACAGCGGGTAGAGGGACTTGCCGGTTTGCAAACGCTGCACGTCAGCACGAATCAAGAAGTAACTATTAACAACGATACCGCCAAATGCCAATCGGCATACCAAATTTATCGACTTGACCCCACTCGCAAATTGGGAGAGAATCGACTGGATACAGCAGGAAACTATTTTCATTCCTTGATTCAAACAACAGGCGGAAATTGGATCATCACAGGAATTAAACAAACTGTGGTGATTGTCAGCGGCAATCCTCAAGTTCACGGTGCCCTGCGCGATCAGCCTTAAACAATTTGAGATTTGAGATTTGAGATGGGGTATAATTTAACGTTAAATAGGTTCGTAGTGAGGACTTCAGTCCGCATCAAAACCGAGGAATAGCCTTCCGAAAGCTCGAACCCAAAAACCATTAAATAGGTTCATAGTGAGGACTTCAGTCCGTATCAAAGAAGGACTAAAGTCCTCACTACGAACCTAGAAACTGTATTTTTACCATAAACTATCTATCCTATAATCCAGTCTGTAAGTCTCTACCTCTGATTAAAAACCGCACTAGGATAAGCAATCCGCTTGTGATTGAACTGTTCCCAAACCCGCACAAAAATCTCCGCAATTAAAGACATATCCTCCCGCGTCAAACCCGAATCAATCAACTGATTATCCTGCCAACGAGCTCGCAAAATCTTATTAACCATATTCAAAGCTTCCTCATGAGTGGCATCCTTGAGCGATCGCAAAGCAGCCTCGCAAGAATCCGCCAGCATCAAAATCCCAGTTTCCCGCGACTGGGGAATCGGCCCTACGTAGCGAAAATCCTTCTCCATCACTTCCCGACTTTCGATTGCTAACTGTGAATTATCCGCATCTGCTAAAGCAATGTTTAAATCTTCTGGTTTTTGGGCAGCATTTTGCTTCGCTTGGTGATAGAAATAAGCAATCAACATCGTACCTTGGTGCTCGGGAATAAATGCCTGAATCGCCTTCGGCAATCGATGCTTGCGCGCCATCACCAACCCCTCGCTAACGTGCTTTTTAATAATCTCAGCGCTTTTCCAAGGATCATTAATTTCATCGTGTTTGTTGCCCCCGCCCATTTGATTTTCGCAAAATCCGAGCGGGTCGTGCATTTTTCCAATATCGTGGTATAATGTCCCAGCTCTGACCAGCTCAACATTGCAGCCGAGTTCCCGGGCCGCAGCCTCCGCCAAACTAGCCACAAACAGCGTGTGCTGAAAAGTCCCCGGAGCCTCGGCAGCCAACCTCTTTAACAGCGGGCGGTTGGGATTGGCAAGTTCCGCCAGCCGGATCGGCGTAATCAAGTCAAAAACGTGTTCCAAATAAGGGCTGATGCCGATCGCCACAACGCTCCAAGCCAAACCGGCCAAACTTTGCGCGCCCACCGTACCGAGCACGACGTACCAAATCGCACCCGCAGCCGCGCTGGCAATCAAAGTCCCCACCAGATAAACCGAGCCCTGAGTCAAGCCGACAGCCACGCCCAACAGAGCCAACTCCTCGCGCGATCGCAGCCGCCCGGCCATAAAAGCGCCCAGCAATCCTCCCGCCGCGCTGGCCAGCAAATGAATCAACTCCACATTTAAGCCAACGGGCAGCAGCGCCGACAGCAGCCCCACCACAGTCACTCCCACCGCCGAACCGTAGAAGCCGCCCGCTAAAATGCCGATCGCGGGCAAACTCGTCCAAGGCAGCCCCAAACTCACCAGCACCGGCGCGCTCAAAGTCAGCAGCAGCAACAGCAAATGATCTCTCCGGCGCAAGCGGTAGTGCCTTTCTACCAGCAGTACGATCGCAATTGCCCCCGATACTAAACACACGAACCCCGCCAGCCCCAGCCAATTCACCCCCCGCCGGCTCAAACCAAAATAGTCCAGCAACACGAAATCTTGCTGCCTAATTTCTTTTCCTTCGGCAACAATTATGTCGCCCTGCTCTACTTTAATCGTTACCGGTTTCACCTTTTGCGCCGCCAATTCAGCTAGCTGTTTGGTTGCTTCGGGATCTTTCACCAGATTTGGCTGCAAAATCGCACTTAAACCTTCAACTGCCAAAGCTTGCGACTCTAACGGCACTTCATTTGCTACTTGCAGCTTCACAGCTTCTGTCAATATCTCTTTTGGCAACCCCGGCGGGATACCTTGAGCCAGCATTATTTTTGCCACTCGACTCATACCCGTTTGGGTTTTCTGCCAAGCTGCATCCGACAAATCGAACAGCGAAGTATCGTAAATCTGTCGGAGTCCAGAAACCGACGGTTTTTCCAGCGCCTCCACAGCAATGGCATAGCGGCTGCGGGCAGAGGAAATACTGTCTGTCAGGCTTTTGAACTCTGCTGCTGAGACCGATCGGCTGTAAGCTTGCAGTTGAGTCATAGCCTCCTGCTTAGACTGGCTATCTGTCGGCGCAGCAGTGGCGGGGGAATCCAAATTCAACTTCTCGGAAGTTGCACCGCTAGAGTCTCCAACCACGGCCAAAATCGATCGCCACTCCCACTCAGGACACCCCCTCAAGTAAAGTTGAGTCGAATTTGAGAGCGCCGAGGTGGCGGCAAACGGAAACGAGCCTACCTCCCCCCGCAGTTCGCTTCCCTGTTGCCAAAATAGCTGCATTTGGCGATCGATTTGTGGCTCGACGGCTGGATCGAGCATTAATATCGCTACAGCCCCGATCCGCGCCGATGAACGCTCTTCTTCAGTAGTTTTGCGATCGGGGATACTAGCACTAGCAGGAGCCTGAATCGTCTGAGGAGCTTTCGTCCCCACATCGAGTTTCGGCTGGTTGTAGAAGCGGTGGCCCAAAGTGCTGCTGAGGGAAACTACCGCTACGAACACCAACATCGGGGAACGAGCTTGATTTTTGATAGTTGATTTTGAAGTTTTATTTGTAAATCTAATAAAAGTTTCGGGCAGATCCAGTTGAGCGAGTGAAAAACGGCTTAACAGATGTTTGCCAGGGCGATCGGGCTCTGCTTTGCTGCCATTTTGCACTTTAGCAATCTGTTGGCGCAGTGAGCGCGCAGCCCCTAGCTGCTCAATCTGCCGCATCAATGAGGAGATCGTATTCATTAATATTATGTCGAAGATATATTCACTGTTATCCAGAAGCCTTGTCAGAAATTCTGACTGTGCATCTTGATTGAGTGTATCCGAATTGCCGTACCTGAATATTTAACCGCGCCAGCTACTTTGCCTGAATGTCGCCAGCAGTTCGGTTTGCTAACTTCCGTTGTCCATTTTTAACAGAACTCGCGGGTGAGGGCTAAAAACCCAGTTTCTCAGTAGATTCCTGGTTTCCCAACCCAATATTCTCATAGAAACCGGGTTTTTTCAGGCAACCACGTCCGATTTCATTTTTTACCTTTTCATCTTTAATGTCGCTTTCCTTTCACTTTCGTTTTTGACTTGTTAATTGCTAATTGTTAAGCTGTTCTGCACTTAAATTGGATATTAAAAGACAATCAAACAATGAGTGGGGTGGGCCGGGAGAGCAAGCCCTAAATATACAATTTAAATGCGGAAGAGCTTAATTGCTAATTTCTAGTTTCAGATCCCTATTAAAAGCTCAAAACTTTATACTTTACGAGGCCTAATCACATAAGGCGCAGCCACCGATCGCGCTAGTGCTGCGGAGTCTAGACTGGCTGAAGGGTTGTAAACTCCCGCCCAGACAGCAAACAGGTTATTTGCTAACTCCACAAGTTTTAACTCGCTGCCCGTTCCCCAGACTAAGGGTTCTTGCCCCTCGACTAGCGGTGCCAATTCAACCGCCGAAGATAGCTGTCGCCATTCTACAGGAATCGCAGTAGCACCGTTGTACGCTCCAGACAAAGCTCCCGTCAAAGCGCAGGTGAGTTGTCCAGCTATGCCGCAGCGAGCGGCACGCACCACTGACAAGCGCAAGTCTTCTGGGGTGTTTAAGAAGCAGTAGAAAGCTAGGGCAATGGGAATAAAATTTTCAGGGTTGACAATTGACTTTGTTTGTGATTTTTTCTCGCCCTCGCCCTGTTTTTCTCGCAAAGCTGTGGCGCTTTTACATAAGTGAGTTGTGGCTGTTTCTAAATCTGCTCCCTGTTCTAGTAATATTTGTACTTGCAGCAGCAATTCTGTTAAGGCATTATCTGTTTTTACGTAAGCAATTGTTTGTTCGATCGCTGTGGCGGGGTCAAGTCTTTGTTTGAGCGATCGGGCGATCGCAAATCCTACCGCTAAAACTCCTGTCTCATATTCTTGCCCGTTTTGTTTCTGCCAAACCTCTGTCGCCAGCATGATTTTTTCTCGCAGCTTGGCTTTATTCTCATGAAAAAATATCGCTATCGGCAGCGCAGCAACCGCAGATTCACAAGGATTAAGCAGGCTTTGAAACTCAGTCCTTTGTGGATGGTAAATTTCCGACTTGGCAAATGCTTCCCAAGTATTGCGCCAATCGTTTAAATCTAAACCGTTACACCGAATTAAACTTTGAACCCACGCCACCGCCAGTCTCCCACATCCAGACGAGTGTTTGTCAATTGGGATTTTGCTAGGAGAATTCAACGCCAATGTTGCCCGACTCAAAGTCAATTGTTGATATTTAGTCAGTTGTAAAATCGGCAGTAAGTCTTCTGTTTGGGCGGGAATACCTACCAGTTGCCTTTGATATTGCAGCCCGATAACGTTTCCTAAAACTGCCCCCAGAATTGTTCCTTGAAACTTACTCAACAGGGAATGCCGCATTTTAATTTAACTCAATTTGCTAGTAATTGGCAATTGGAAATTGCGAATTGGGAATTGGGAATTGGGAATTGCGAATTGCGAATTTGTTATTATAAAAATCATTAATAATTACCAATTCCCAATTACCGATTATAGCGGTTCTCAAGCGTGGTGAGGTATGCCCGCAAGCCCTATGCCCGCAAGCCCTATGCCCGCAAGCCCTATGCCCGCAAGCCGGATAGTACCTCATCTTTCTGAGACTCGGCTATACCAATTCCCAATTACCAATTACCAATTCCCAATTACCCATTACCATTCTTCTGATTATTTTGAATTATACCCAAACATATAAGGGCTGGTTCTTTAGCTAAAACCGACCCTTATCCGATCGCAAGAATCGGTGAATTTTTAATTTTTAATCAAGTGACTAACTAGAGCTTGTAGCCCCAGCCGGTAACTTTCCGAGCCAAAACCGCTGATTTGCCCGATCGCCACCGCTGCGATAAACGAGTGGTGCCGAAAAGCTTCCCGGCGGTAAATATTGCTCAAATGAACTTCCACAGCAGGGATATTCACGCCAGCGATCGCGTCTCTAATTGCCACACTCGTGTGAGTATAAGCTCCAGCATTAATCAATAAGCCTTGGTGCTGCCCTAACATCGAGTGAATTGCATCCACCAAAACCCCTTCATGATTCGACTGCTGAATTGAGACTGTCACCTGGAGAGCTTGCGCTTCTCGTTCTAGCAACTCGTTGACATCATTTAAAGTCGCAGAACCGTAAACTCCAGGTTCTCGCTGACCCAATAGATTTAGATTAGGGCCGTGAAGTACCAGGATATTTAACAATTTTTAAAATTCCAGCGCAACAAAACAATTGAGTTTTGACTTGGATTTAGAGCCAAATTCAAACCTCAAACCTCAAATTTCAAACCTGAATTCCAGTCCCAACTATCGACGATGCCTTGGTTGGTTCACTGGAATAGGAATCGGTTGTAATTCCGGTTGAGCTTCTGGATCTAGCAGTCCTTCTATCAGCTTGCGAACCCATTCTTCAATTTGTTCCAGCACCTTTTCAATGTTTTCCATTGAACGGATAGCTCCTTTTTTATAGTCTAAACTACTGAACCGACGGCTAAATATCTGAAACTAAGCAAGCGCTACTTTGGAACCAAAGGTCAAACTTGCTTTCTCGATCGCTAGTTATTTTGAGCAAGGGAGAGCATCAGTATATTTGCCAATCAGTCTTACCTTATTATCATAACGAATCTTTACAGATAATCAAGAGGTAATTGGAAAATTGCGGAAGTATCTACGATCGCACAGTCTTAAATAAATCTTAAGCTTACGGATGACTCTTGACAATTGACAATAGAGTGGATGTTTTCTACGCTTTTGCCAATAATTTACGTCGCAGCCGATCGAGCGCCGTACAGCTACTCAGATTCCGAATCCAATCACGGCTTCGCGCATCGCCAAACCGGTATTCAAAACTTTCTGCATCGCCATCGCCTGCTAAACCGATATAAACCAGTCCCACAGGTTTAGCATCCGTGCCGCCGCAAGGCCCGGCGATACCTGTAATGCTCAATCCCCAATTGGTGTTAAGGCCTTGGCGCACTCCCGCAGCCATTTGTTTTGCCACTTGATGGCTGACTGCCCCAAATTCGGCTAAATCTCGGGGATTAACACCTAATAATCCTTCCTTAACCCGATCGTCATAGGAAATAATTCCACCCAAGAAGTACCTCGAACTGCCTGCAACACCCGTCAGCATCGCTCCCAACCCGCCTCCCGTGCAGGATTCAGCCACGCTGAGAGTTTCGCCAGCCAACAGCAGCAATTTACCGACAGTCGAAGGAAGGGTATCGGTATCAGCACCGTAACAGTCTAAACCGGCGATTTGTAGCAACTGTTGTTCGATCGGCTCAATTAACTTTTTCGCCACAGATTCCGACTTGGCGCAGGCCGAAATTCGCAGTTTGACTTCACCGTGATTGGCGTAGGAAGCCACAGTAGGATTAGTTAAATTCAGAAAACTATCGACTTTTTCTGCCAATGCCGACTCAGCAATACCCCAAAATTTTAATGTGCGGCTGCAAATAGTTTCGGTGCACCAGCCCTCATTTTTCAGATAAGGAACGGCGATTTCTGCCCACATCAACTGCATTTCCGCCGGTACGCCGGGAAAAGTCATTATTGTGACATTGGGAACCGGCTGCCAAATAATCCCCGGTGCAGAACCGGTGCGATTTGGCAGAATGTCCGCACCTTCGGGAATCAAAGCTTGTTAGCGGTTGCTGGGACTCATGGTGCGTCCCCGCTGAGCAAATTTTTGTTCGATATCGGCGATAATTTCCGGTTTTTCGATGAGGGGAACACCAAAATAATCGGCGATAGTTTCGACTGTGAGGTCGTCTGGTGTGGGGCCGAGCCCTCCGGTGAAAAGCAAAAGCTGCGATCGACCTACAGCTATTTCTAACACTTGTTTAAGGCGATCGGGATTGTCGCCCACCACTGTTTGATAGTAGTGAGGAATTCCCAAACTCGCTAATTCCTTGGCTAAAAACTGGGAATTGCTATTAAGAATATCGCCTAACAGCAATTCAGTGCCAACACAAATAATTTCAGCAACCATTAGTTATTGGTAATTGGTAATTGGTAATTGGTAATGGGCATTGGTCATTGGGCATTGGGCATTGGGCATTGCTAATTGC
>JAJAYT010000192.1 GCA_026786085.1 Microcoleus sp. CAN_BIN18
CAATCTCAATCCGGGAACTTCGCCGAATACCACTCCCAACAATCTGAATCCGGGAACTTCGCCGAATACCACTCCCAACAATCTGAATCCGGGAACTTCGCCGAATACCAATCCCAACAATCTGAATCCGGGAACTTCGCCGAATACCAATCCCAACAATCTCAATCCGGGAACTTCGCCGAGTACCAATCCCAACAATCTGAATCCGGGAACTTCGCCGAGTACCACTCCCAACAATCTGAATCCGGGAAATTAGCCGAATACCAATCCCAGCAACAATTTGTCTCTCAACAATCGAACTGGCAACGGGACGGGAACTTTTTGAACTGCCACGGATCAGTTAAGCTAAGACATTGAAGTACCGATTCCCTACCCTTCGGGAACCCTTCGGGAACGGGATAGCTTCGCTCGCGCGCACTTGAGGAGGACATAAGAGTGTCAAACTTAGTTCAACGCTTAGAAATAACCGCTCATCCGCAACTCGAAAAATCCCTCGGCTATCGAGGAGACAGTCGCTGGGTAGCTTGGCGGTGGGAACCTGACATCGACCAACTTGTTTCCAGCGACGGCAAAACAATCTCGACTGGCAATAACATGGCTTGGCTAGTGTTTTTGCAACACGATTTAGTTCAGCCTACCCTACAAGAGTACAATCTCGGCGAGGGCGATCGACATTCGCTACTTTTGGACAGACACAGTAGAAACCTCTACATTGGCGAAGGGACAGAAATTCAAAATCTACTAGAACAGCCAGAAAGTTTAGTCTTATTGACTTGTCTCGATCGCAAATTTGGCGAAACTTGGCAACAAAAGCTAGTTAAAACCACCAAATCCGACCATTTTCGCCACTTAATAAATTTAATTCCCGTCAGTATCGTAGCAACCTTAATTGGTGCTCTGGGAGTAGGAACAGGAATGTGGATAGTACCGACGGCGCAGCAGAAACTCGCCCAAAAAACAGCTACAACTTCCCCCGTGAATTTTGAAGCTAACTGCTATCTTGGTAGTTCCTACAAATTTTCATCCCATGTCGGTTCCTTAACAGGAAACAAAGAACTACACTTAATAGCCGCTTACGAAGCGACATCGCCCCAGGACAATGGAAATCCATCCAAAAATACAATTGAAGTCAAAATACAACGCAAAAATAAACCAATAATTCTCGCACTTTCCGCCTACACACCCATCAACTGGAACGTCACCATAGAACCGGGCGCTGTCATCGAAAAAATCATTATTAACGGATACGACAAGCAAACTATTTCTGGAGTTAGTGGAATTCCCATCGAAGAATATAACCAAGAAATGGGAAACAGCCTCAGCGAAGGTAACTTTATGTACCAGTGGGATTCCACTACCGATAGTAGCAATAGCTCATCAATCGTCACCAAATTAGAACAAATAAGTCAAACAAGTTTAAGTTCTTTTCAAGGATGTTATAGAGGTACGAGTTTTGTGATTAAGTAAAGGTTAAAAGTATCCGTGGCGACAGACACCGACAGATTAAAACCATCCCCCTAAAACCCGAAAACCAGTCAAAATATATTTTTTTAATTAAGAGTTAAATTTATTAAACTTTTTATGATATGATGTGGCGTGGTATAAATAATATCAATTAATGTGAGTTTTACCCAAACTAATATGAAATACTGGTATGAAACCCTAGCTGTAGCGCAGCGCATTTTAATTGAACTGTTCCGGCGAAAACGCAGCTTAATCTTGTGGAGTATTTTTCCACTTTCTATCTTACTAATCAACGGAGCGATTTTACAAGAACGCGCTAACCTAACAACAGCAAAAGCCTTTGAAAATGCCGCACCTGCAAGCTTAGTCGGAGCCGCCTTATTTTTTAGCTGTCTCGGCGGGAGTGTCGCCACAGTCGTAGCAGAGCGAGAACAACACACACTCAAACGCTTATTTATTTCTCCCCTAAGTGGCACTTCCTACTTTTTAGGGATTTTTCTGGCTCACAGTGCGATCGGCATCGGTCAAGTAATCTTAGTATACACGATCGCCTCTTTTTTTGGAGCACAATTCCAAGGCTCTGTCCTGCTAGGAATTACAATTATTCTCCTCAGCATTATATCCTATGTAGGTGTAGGCTTTATTCTCGGTACACAATTCGCAAGACGCACAGAAGATGTCAACTCCCTAGTCGCAGCTTTCGGAGTACCATTATTAATTTTAGGCGGTGCATTTTTGCCAACAGCCCTGTTTCCCAAAAACCTACTCGAACTTGCCAAATACAATCCGATTTATCACATGAATGAAGCCCTAATCCAAGTTTCAGCTAACGGTAAAAGCTTCGACGATATTTCCGAACACTTCTGGTTTCTATTCATATTTTCTATAGCAATGATTGTAGGTGGATGGCTTTCTTACCGCAGAATGTTGAGAGTAGAAAGAAGACTTTAGAACAACCTCACTATCTCAAAAATATTCATCACTCTCCTATGCGCCCTCTGCGCCCTCTGCGCTCTCTGCGGTTAAAAAAATCCCAAAAATCGTAAATTATCCAACTCCTATTATACAAAAAACACGGAGAATTCAAGTAGTGCTGCAAATACAAAAGCTAAATAAGTCCTACGGCGAGCGTTCAGTGCTGAAAGATTTAACACTGCACATTAAATCTGGAGAAATTTACGGTTTGCTGGGGCCAAACGGGGCGGGAAAAACTACAACTATCAATATTTTATGCAATTTACTAAATGCTGACAGCGGCAAAGTTTCCATCAATGGCGAACCAGTATCCGACTCAACAAAACCGTTAATAGGTGTAGCACCACAAGAAAATTTGCTTTACAAAAGCCTAAGTTGTGAAGAAAATCTCAACTTTTTTGCACAAATTTATGGTTTAGATAAAAAACAGCGCCGCTATCAAGTAGAGCAATGTTTAAAAGCAGTAAATTTAACAGATAGAGCTAAGAGTCCCGTAGAAACTTTGAGCGGGGGAATGCAGCGCCGATTGAATATTGCTGTAGCTTTGGTGCACCAACCTAAATTAGTAATTTTGGATGAACCTACAACGGGTTTGGATATTGAGGCGCGCTATGAAATTTGGGACTTAATTCAGCAATTGCAATCTCAGGGAATCACAATTTTGCTGACAACCCACTTGTTGGATGAAGCAGAACGTCTTTGTCAGAGAATTGGGATTTTAAAGAGTGGGAGTATTGTCGCAGAAGGTAGTTTGGAAGAGTTGCGAAAACTGATTCCAGCTCAAGAGATTATTGTTGTCAAAACCTCCGAAGAAGCTGAAGTCATCGCCCGCGCCCAAAAATATAATTTCATTCCCCGTCGTTACGGTAGCGATTTAGCATTTTGGTTGCCCGAAGCCTTAGAATTAAAAGAGATTATTTTGCGGTTTGATGGGATTTCCATTGACTCAATTGCGCGGTATCCGGTGCGGTTAGAACATATTTATGTCGAGGTGACAAAACAAACGGTATCTACAGTATCAAAAACTATACACAACTCATGTTAGATCCCCGACTTCTTTAAGAAGTCGGGATCTCGCCTTCACAATCTTGAGAAACCGGGTTTTTCCCGAATTTGGGAGTTGTCACTAAGTCTGTGGTAAAAACCCGGTTTCTGGCTACCATTAGGCATTTACACAGCTTTTGCCCACTCAATCCAAGTTTCTATCGGGCGGAAACCGACTGATTGATAAAGCTTTGTCGCCCCTGTCAAACTGTAAGTATCGACGCTGAGTTTTGCAGTATTTGCGCCTGCGGCTTTTAAGGAGTGCAAGCCAGCCAGTAACATCGCTTTTCCTAAACCCATTTTTCGATAGTCGCGCCGCGTACCTAATAATTCAATCCAGCCCTCTTTTGTACTGCTATTGGTGTTTTTTTGTGCTTTGATTTGACAGTCGCAGAAAGCTGCAAATTTACGTGAAGCGAAGCTATCCCGCAGGGAATCGCCCGAAACAGCAATCAAGTCTAATTCCGGCTGATAATTCGGGTCTTGCATCCAGTATCGCACGGTTTCCGCCGTTAAATCGTGGTGATTCCAGTGATCGATGAATGACTGGTTAAACATCTCTACCCACGGTTGGATGTCTTTTTCTCCTGATACGTGTGTCAGTGCAAAGTCTGCGGGGAATTCCGGTGCGGGAATGGGCTCAGATAGCGATCGGGCCATTGTCCAAAAATAGCGATCGACTGCAAAGCCCTGTTTTTCAAATAGCATGATTTCATCGGTTTTGTCCTCACGGCTGTAGGTACGCAATTTTGCTGGTAAATTCTGTGCTTTTCCTACTTCACGCAGTCGTGTTTCTCCCCATTTAATTATGTCTTTTTCTAAGCTTTCACCCCGTACATTTGGATGTACATAAAACCAGAGACAAGCGTCTATTTCGTCCTGGGAATCGGGCATATCTAGGAGTGCTAAGCCGATGAGTTTGTAGTTACCATTTTCCCATAATTGCACGTCGCGGGCTTTGTCGAGTTTGGGTGCATCTAGGATTAGCTTCAGTTCAGTTGCTGAGACTTCTTCGCCGAGTCGATCGATTGCTTCGCAGATGTCGATCAAATCTGCGATCGCGCACCAGTCAGTTTCGCCCCCGTAGGAGCGCATTTTTGAGGTAGTCATAAAAAAACTTACAATCCGTAAATTCGGATTTTTCCTATTAGTGGATATTGACAAACAAGTACAGTAATTCAGACATTTTTTAGAAATGTCAGTAACAGGCAGGATGCCTGTTCCACAAGAAATGACAGTAATTTTGAAAATGGTATAGATAAAACTCAGAAACCTGTTTATATCACCCAGGCTTTCAGGTTTTATCTCATGGCGCAATCATAAAAATTGGTTTGCCCTTTTGGGCTAGTTTTGGATGTGAGTTTATGGCTGAATGTCGATGAGCCGCGCTCTCTGGCGTTACCAAGCTTGGTGCTTAAATAACTATTGTTTCAATAAAGTTTCTACAGCTAAGTAAAGAAGTTGTCACCCCCAGTGGGTAGTTGATTTTTACTTTTGCTCTCTATTTCAACTATAACTGCCCAGGTTATTTTTGGCAAGTTTGAGATGAAGGAAATCTTGCTAGTATTAACGAGCCTGGTATTTGAGGGCTGAACCGATCGCACTTTTATAAGCGTGCCATAACTATAGTTTACTTCGCTGTGTCAGCGACAATTGAGGGTAAAATTTATCCAAACGTTAAACGAACGTTAAACTAAAATTTTTGATTGGTAGAAGGTAAATATGCTCGACAACCTGGATTTAGATATTTCCCTAGATAAAGAAACTTACGATGCCAAAATCGAACTTTTAATGCAGCAGTTGCGATCGCTCCAACTGGCTTGCTGGGAAAAAAAAATGCCCACCATCATTGTCCTCGAAGGCTGGGCTGCTGCGGGCAAAGGCGCACTCGTCAAAAAAATGGTGGGTTACATGGACCCGCGCGGCTTTACCGTTCACCCGATTTGGCCGCCGTCAGAGGCAGAAATGGACTATCCTTTTCTGTGGCGGTTTTGGCAGAAACTCCCAGCCCGCGGTCGGATTGGTTTTTTCTACCATAGTTGGTACACTCATGTTTTAGAAGACCGGTTGTTCGATCGAGTCTCCGAGGCCGAAGTACCGACAATCATCAGACAAATCAACGCCTTCGAGCGCCAGATGGTAAACGACGGCGCAGCAATTGCCAAATTTTGGATTCACCTGAGCAAAAAAGAACTCAAACATCGGCTCAAAAAACTAGAAGACGATACCTTACAAGCTTGGCGAGTGCGGCCGGAAGATTGGAAACAAGCCAAAAAATATCAAGAATACACAACTTTGGCCGAAGAAATGATCACTCAAACCGGCACGGGCCCGGCACCTTGGACGTTAGTTGAAGGCGACTGTCAGCGCTGGGGGAGAGTCAAAGTTTTAACGCAAATGGCAGCCAGAATTACAGAAGCCCTAGACAGACTCCCCACACAATCTGCACCCGTTCCACTGCCGCCTCAAGAAAGGTTGCAACCCACCGAACCAGACTTGCTCGCCCAAGTAGATTTAACTCAATCGCTGTCGCCAGACGAATACAAACAGGAACTTCGCGAAGCACAAACCAGTTTTAGCGAACTTCAACAAAGCATCCACGAAAAGGAAATCCCCGTGTTAGTGCTGTTTGAAGGTTGGGATGCGGCCGGCAAAGGAGGAGCAATCAAACGTTTGACGGACATCCTAGACCCCCGCAGTTACACCGTCAATGCCTTTGCAGCGCCGACGGACGAAGAAAAAGCTCACCACTACCTGTGGCGCTTCTGGCGGGAGTTGCCGACTGCTGGTAAAATCAGCATTTACGATCGGAGTTGGTATGGTAGAGTTCTCGTCGAGCGAGTCGAAGGATTTGCCACCGAACCCGAATGGCGTCGAGCTTACCAGGAAATCAACGAATTTGAGGAGCAACTCACCAGTTTCGGTTGTGTCTTAGTTAAATTCTGGCTGCACATCAGTCCCGACGAGGAACTAAAGCGGTTTACAGACCGACAAAATAATCCATTTAAACAATACAAACTCACTCAAGAAGATTGGCGGAATCGCCAAAAGTGGAATTTTTATGAAGTGGCGGTGAATCAAATGATTCAGCGCACCAGCACGCCGACTGCTCCCTGGACGCCAATTGCGGCCGATAACAAGTATTATGCTCGTGTTAAAGTAATTCAAACGGTAACGCAGGCAATTCGGAATCAACTGAAACGCCGATAAATGGGGATTGGTGAATGGGTAACAGGGAATGGGAAAAATAGCAGGTACCAGAAAGCAGGCTTGAATTGCCAATTTCACCGGCCTCCGGCTCGATCCATTATCAATTACCAGTTATCAATTACCAGTTATCAATTACCAATTAACTGTCAGCAATCTGTGATTGGAAGTAGCGGGCTGATTCGCCTGTAACCAATAGTCGATCGCTGACCGGAATCGAGCATTTCTGATAAGTGCGATCGGACTGCGCGATCGGCGAAAGTTAAAAACCCACCGATGCCCGTATATCCTCCCGCAGCCAAATTCGCGCTCGTTTCCAAACTTCTGTACTAATTTATGAACACACAGAATATTGCAAGATGCCAGAACTATTAGCTCGCATTCTATTTCTATTCCTCCTGTTCTCACTGCTCAAATCGTGGTGGGATACATCAGGAGGCAAAGACAATCCGTTATTAGACCGGCTGCGCGTTTTGTTGCTGAACAGTCTTTTGTTCCTGGCCTTTTTTGCGCCAGACACAGAAGTCGGAGCAGCAATTTTTGGCCTAATAGCCTTCTTCTTTACGCCGTTAGGTTTTTCGATCACGCTGCTGGTAATTGCATCGGCGCTGATCACGAACGGGGGCATCCGCAACCCGGCGCCGAGAATGATCCTAGCAGCGCTGCTAGTTTTGATCTTGTCGAGTCTGCCAGTTGTCGCTTACTGGTTCGCTGACCAAGCAGAACGAGACGCTGCTGCACGCACCACAGTTTGCTGCGACGAAACTGCTGCGGCGATCGTCCTGCTGGGCAAGGGAACCACTTCGCCTCACATCCCCAACCGAGGGGCAATTCAACTGACAGATGCAGGCAATCGCCTGCCCTATGCTGCTGTGCTTTACAAAAAGCAACTAGCACCTTTACTGATCGTTACGGCTGGCCCGAGACCGGAGTTGGAAGGCTCTGTGGGCGAAGCTAAGGATATCGAAACTTTGCTAGCAAACAACATGGGCGTGCCACGCAACAGTATTGTTCTGGACGATAACGGCCGGAATATACGCACCAGCGCCCAAGAAGTAAGAAAGATACTCGACAGCCGCGGTGTCGGGCGCAAAGTAATCCTGGTAACATCTGCGATTCAGATGCGCCGTGCCAGCCTAGCATTTGCAAATATGGGAATTCAGGTAATTCCCAGAGCTACCGACTTCTACACTTACCAGCCCACCGCAGGAGGGAGAACTAGACTCCGCTTAGACGCAGGGAAGTTTTTGCCTAGTGCAGAAGCCTTGGTAACTACGACGAAAGTATTCGATGAATATTTCGGGTCTTTTTATTACTATTTGCGTGGCTGGCAGAGTCCTCGGGCCTAAAGCGGCAAGTTGGTGGTGTTTTTCTTAGGCAACACCGACTGCTCCCCAGATTGGTTTAACATCTCATGAGAATGTGACCTTTGTGGGGGGCTGTAATTTCTGATTCCGGCGGGGTCGCCGACGGCAAAGTTGGCAGTTAATAAAAACACCGCCCAAAATATAGGCTCCTCCCACTTGGATTTTGTTGGGGGTGTTTCTACGGCTTTGACGGATTCAACGTTGATTTTGATGTCTAGTTTGCCTTCAATTTCTTTGCCTTTGAGAACTCCGTCCTTGCACACCCCTTTAAAAATCAGTGGAGCTGGTTTGGCTGCTTCTTCTTTTGCTTCTTCTGCCATTTTTTTATCCTGGTTTTAGTGAATCCGGTTGGATAGTACATTCTCAGAGGTTCGGGGGTTTCCGGATCGGATTGCGCGAACTCTGAAAAATTTAAATTAAATATGCACCCCGCCCCTTACTGGGGATTAAAAATCAGAGCCTGAAGGCATTTCAAGCCAGTGATGGTTTGTTGGGTAACAGCGTTGCCTTGATGCTGCTACCTATCTATCTGGGTGAAAGGGAGATTTTTATGCAAAGACAGGTTTTTCTGAAAAATTGTGAATAAATTTATGATCTCTACGCAAGCGAAAACGTCAAAACCATTAAGGCTGAGCTTAGTTTCGTCACCTCAGAAATTCTATTTCTTGTAGGAGCGGAAGTGGCGCAATTACTGGGAAAAACTGGGTTGATGGCTGCATTGCCCGATCGAACTGCCAATCTCAAATCTCAAACGATCTAAATAATCGACAGTGAAAACATCCACCAGCAAACTATCTTCCCTGCAACCAGAACAACTGGCAACCTGGGCAACAGAGGCAATTAATCGCAGTAATTCCGGTCAACTCCCCGCGTACATACCTCTCCTTGCACGAGCGGATAGACAGCGGTTTGCAGTGCAAATTATGGCAATTGACGGTCATTTTTTGAACTGGGGTAGCATTGCTCAAACATTCCCACTGATGAGCGTAGTCAAGCCGTTTGTGCTGCTTTATTTGCTGTGCGAGTTGGGCGAAAAAGCGGTATTTGACTGTGTTGGCTGCGAGCCTTCGGAAATGCCTTTCAATTCCCTGACTCAACTGGAAACAGATAAAGGGAAGCCCAGAAATCCGATGATTAATAGCGGGGCGATCGCCCTTGCGTCTTTAATTCCCGGTGAAAATGCGGTTGAACGCTGTCAAAACTTGCGAACTTGGCTGAATCAACAGGCAAACAGTCAGTTATTTGTTGACGAGTTAATGCTCGATTCAGTGAATGCAATGCCGAATCAAAATAATTGGGATATCGCCTTAGCAATGGTAGAATCGGGTTATCTTCAAAACTCAGAAATTGCTTTGGAAACCTACAATCGCGTTTGCTGTTTGTCGGGAACTGTGGAAGATTTGGCGAAGCTGGGAATGGTGTTGGTAAATGGTGGTGAAGCGATCGGGGAAAACTGCCGTACTGTCAAAGCATTGATGGCAACTTGCGGTTTGTATGAGGCATCCGGCCGCTTGGCGCTGCGGGTGGGATTGCCGGCTAAGTCGGGTGTTAGCGGGGCTTTGTTGTCGGTAATTCCGGGCGAAGGGGCGATCGCATCTTACAGTCCGCCCCTGAATAAAGAGGGAAATTCTGTGGGGGGTTTGTTTCTGTTGGAAAAAATAGCTAAAACTCTGCGGCTGAGTGTATTTGATTAGAAAAAATGAATGCGAGAAATTACATAGACGATCGCGATCGCACAATCATTTTATAAAAATACTGGCTAATGCCCAGAATCAGACAAAATTATCAGTCCTGGACGCACCACGATCAAAGAAACCGGGTTTTTTACTTAATCTGTGGACGACAGCGAAGGATTATTGTAAAAAAACCCGGTTTCTGGCCACCCGTCTATAAGTCCTAATTATGATTTATTGACAGACTGAGCAACAGTATTTAACAATAATTTATACTTGCAAAGTAACCTAATGAGCGATCGCACATTACGCATTTTTCGTCGCCAATCCCCCGTCAGCGTCCTCGGCCCTGGTCAACGCGCCGTAGTGTGGGTGCAAGGCTGTCAGTTTGCTTGCAAAAACTGCATTGTCCCTGATTCTTGGGATGAGACTGCTGGGGAATTGCTAACAGTGGCAGAATTAACAGATTGGGCGATCGCACAGCCGGGAATTGAGGGTCTGACATTCTCTGGGGGGGAACCTATGCTACAAGCTGAGGCTCTGTTGGACTTGGTGGAGTCAGTGCGCCACGAAGTCGATCGAGGTGTGGTGTGCTACACAGGCTATCGCTTAGAACATCTACAGCAGCACGGAACACCTGCACAGCAAGCACTATTGCAGCAGATTGACTTATTAATCGATGGAGTTTATGTCGAGCAAAAACACGGAGATTTGCTCTGGCGCGGCTCGACAAATCAGCGATTGTTGCCTTTGACAAATCGCTATCAATCACTAATTCCTGCAATAATTGCCCCAGGCGATCGCTCCGCAGGGTTAGAGTTTTTTATGGAGAAAACAGGAGAAATAGGGTTTGTCGGTGTACCGATTATACCGGGATTTTATCAAGAATTTGAGTCTCGAATGTTGAGCCGTGGAATAATTTTCAACCCCATAAAAGAGGAAAAATAATGAGTACAAATCCTAAAAAGTCTGCCGCAGTGATAGAACAGGAAAGGCAATATAAGCTAAAACTAGAGCGGCAACGTCAAGCTGAGGAAGAGGCAAGGCAACGAGCCGCAGCCGCAGAACAAGCGCGCCGTCAACGCTTAGAATCTTTGAGAAATCAGTCGATCGCCCAAACTCAAGCTGTGACAACTCAAGTGCAGCAACAACAAAGCTCTCTGTATAGCCAGGATAGCGCCGAACTCCAAAAACGGTGTCAGAAATTGCTCGATATCCTGCGCTCATCACAGACTGAATCTCAAATCCAAAACGCAGTTCAAGAAATACCACGCATCGAACAAGACTTGAATCAAGCTGTTAGTCGTAAGCGTCGGGATGATGAAGAGAAAAAGCGCAAAGCAGAATTAGAAAAACAGGAGTTTGAACTACAGGAAATAGAGCGACAAGTTTCCCAAATTTCACCAGCCCACGCTACTAAATTTGATAGCAGTGGACGTGCTGCACTACAGCAAGCGATCGAAATCGTTAAATCTGCGATCGCCCGCAGCAACCCCGAAACCGTCCGCGCACCTTTGGCCAATGCCATAGAAACAGTACAACGCCATGCCAATTTAGTAGCACAGCGCCTCGCCGAGTGGCTGCAACGCCAAGCAGAAGCTGAGCAAGCCCTTGGAGAATTGCGAGACATGATTGCCGGTTTAAAAGCCGATGTCGTCGTGATGCGGTGGCACGGGCTATCTGTAGCTGAACTGGAAACCCAAGCACAAACAGCAGTTCAAGCCGTAACAGCAGAACAGTTTGAGCTACCAGGCAACATCCTAGCAGCAGCTAAGACGCGGGAACAGCAAATAGTCAACGAAGCAAATGCCGAGCAAATTCAAGCTGACCAGCGGGATTATATCGCCAAAAGTATTGCTCAAACTTTGCAAGATATGGGATTTATTGTCAGTGCCCCGGAAGCCGAATATTCCGATCATCCCAAAACAGCCATTATTTTGAAAGCAGCTACTGCTTCCGGTAAAGGAATTAGTGTCAGCGTTCCCGTAGATGGTGAAGTCTGGTACAGCGTGGATGGATATCCGAAAAGCACCCAAGCAGCCGTTGGTGGTGGTAATGCTGCTGTCTGTGACGAAGCAGAACAAGTGCTTACAGAAATGCACAGCGCCCTAGAATCTGAATTTGGCGTCAAAATGAGTGAAATTTCTTGGGAAGGTAAAGATCCCGATCGCGAATTGCGTAAAGCTGATGAACTGCCTAATAGTGACTCGCAGCAAAGCAGAGGAGGTACTCGATAAAAGTCCCTATTTCCTAAATCAAAAATTGCGGACAATGTAAAGGTAATTTACATTCTATTTACCTTTACATTGACCTCTTCTCAAATCTCAAGTCCCTCATCCAAAATCCCCAATAAAATGAACGCCTCAGATCCAATATCTTCTCGCTGGATTCTTGAATTTGATAAACAAATTCATCGCCGCCAACATATTGTTTTATATGGCAATATTCACGACCAATTTCTCTGGCGCGGTAGCTATCAAGGTGTACACGAATTTCTGAATGCCTATTTTCAGGACTTGAAATTTGAGATCATCGTTCGGTATGACCCTGTAGATGGGTTCAATTTTGCCAACACAGAAATGAGGCAACGCTTTGATGAATTAGTACGGAGTGGAGTAGCCAGACGGAATCCAGATTTAATACAAAATCAGCAACCACCTGCACCAACACCTGCACCAGCTAATCCTAATCCAATGGCAGCACCCCCACGAGCCAATCCAGGGGCAGCAGGCCGTCCAGTAAACGCCAGAGTCTCACCAGAAGATGCTTTTGGCAATTTGCGGGCAGCGGTATCGCAGCCTGTCATCCCAGTAGCAGTAATAGTTGACTTGGGAGATATGCTGACTTCTGATCCAAGTCGCTATGGCGCAGAAGAGCGAAATGCCCTGATGTTGCTGAATAAATGCACCCTAGAGGCATCGGTGATCCGAGAGGGTGTTTTGAGCGGAAACCGCAATACTTTGGTGATTTTAGCTAGGGACTTGAAGCGGGTTCCAGAGTGGTTTCACCAAAGTAATCCGTTTGTGGGGATGGTGGAAATGTCACGTCCCCATAAGGATGAGCGCCGTCAATTTGCTATGCGCTTTCTTTGTCCTGTTGGGGGGTCTAAGGGCTTTTTTGGGGGCGATCGCATTAACACTAAGCGCCCATCTCCTCAACAACCTTCGGATCTCGAAATTATCGCAGAGGAATTTGCCGATCTTACCGAAGGATTTCGAGCAATGGATTTGGATGCTTTGCGCGCCACTTCTTGGCAGGAAGAGATTTTGGTACGAGTCAAAGAAGTCTGGCGTTTAGTTGATTTCTATAAATTCGGTTTGCGGGATGATCCTTGGGAACAGTTGAGTCCTGAAAAAGTGCGATCGGCAAAAGTAGAATTATCTCGTACAGTCATCGGGCAACCTCGTGCCGTTGATGCCGTCACTACCATGTTAACCAGTGCGCGAGTCGGATTGACGATCGGCGGCAATAGTGGACGCAGCGGCAAACCCAAAGGCATTTTCTTCTTTGTTGGCCCCACAGGAGTCGGCAAAACCGAACTAGCAAAGGCCATGACTAAACTCGTGTTTGGAGATGAAAAAGCCTTTGCCCGTTTCGATATGAGCGAATACAAAGAAGAACACGCCGCCGAGAAATTGGCTGGTGCTCCCCCCGGTTTTGTGGGCTACGAAGAAGGAGGCCAGCTAACCAATCGGGTAATCGAGCAACCCTACAGTATTTTGCTGTTTGATGAAATTGAAAAAGCCCATCCCAAGGTATTGGATAAATTCTTGCAAATCCTAGAAGATGGCAGACTTACTGATGGCAAAGGACAGACGGCGTACTTCAATCAAACAGCGATTATTTTCACTAGCAATATCGGAGCATCCGATTTAACAGATCCGCAGACAGGAGGGATAATCCGGCGCGGAATTATGAACCAAGTGCAGGAAGGAAACGCCAATGATTTCTGTTACGAACAAGTTGAAAACCACTTCAGAACCGAAGTAGATTGGTACTTTACCAGTCGCATTGGTCGGGCGGAACTGCTGAATCGTTTGGGTGACAATATTGTGGTATTTGATTTGCTGCGACCGAGTTTTGTAGCATTAATTGGGCAGAAGTTTTTACGGATGCTCTCAGAATCTGCTCAAGACAAATACCGAGTTACTCTCAACTTTATGCCCTCAGTTTTAGATGTTTTGAGTGTGCGGATGGAACAAGGTAACAACTTACTATTCGGGGGGCGACGAATCAAAACAAATTTAGAGTCTTTGGTGGAACGTCCGCTAAATAGTTGGATTTTTGATAACTGCCTGGACACGACTAAATTAGCAGGATGTACACTGGAAATTGGTATGACAAGTGATGGAAATTTAGAGGTAAATTATGTTTAATCTAGAACTAGCCTGGGATAGACCGGCGAAAATTAGCTCCCAAAAGACAACTCATGTACTGCGAGTACGGATTCGTCCTCAAACTGGACGGACTGGCTTACCTAGTTTACCATTAAGATTGGCGATCGCCCTTGATAACAGCCAGTCAATGGAAGGGGAAAAATTGCAACGGGCCAAAGAAGCTTGCCGCGTCGTTGTTGGTCAGTTGCGCGATACAGACCGCCTATCCATAGCAGCCTTCTCTAGCAGAGTAACACCTTTGTTGGAATCCCTCGCAGGCGGTTCTGCGGGGGTAGCAGCGGCCAATGCAGCCATTTCTGGGTTACAAACAGACAGCGTAACTCGTACAGACTTGGCATTAGATTGGCTTCAGAACGCTTTTCCTAGAGAAAACGGAGTGGCGCGGGTGGGAATTCTGATTACTGATGGTCATGCTACCAATTCTAGAGGGACTGTTTTAGAGGATGTCACAGCCCTAATTGACCAGTCGGCGCAACTTAGTCAATCTGGGTTTGTTTTGTGCACCGTAGGTTTGGGAAAAGCCGCTAATTTCAATACAGCATTTCTCACAGATTTGAGTGATAAAGGAAAGGGAGCATTTATTTATGCTGATGCTCTATCTAACCTAGAACCTCTATTGCAAGAAAGGCTGGCCGCTTGTCAGGCGATCGCCACCGAATCTGCTAAACTACGGTTAATTCCAGCTACCGATGTCATCCCCACGGGCTTTTGTCGCTTCCGTCCCGAATATTTGCCGCTAGAAGAAACAGTCAAAAACGAATTAAGCTTAGGTGCAATTCGGACTGATTCTCCCACTGATGTACTAATTGAGTTAGATACTCCCCCCAGCGGATTTGGAGAACCCGCAGGAAGTCGAAACGTGATTTCTCTGGAATTAACCGCTAGTGGATTGACTAGCCCCATCACCGCCACAGGAGCGATTAATTATACCAATTCTTACACCGAAGTACAAAAAATCAATACAGAGCTAGATCAAGACCGCCTATGCTGGCAAATAAATCTTAATAGTAAAGAGACGATTGATATCGGTGATACCAATCCTAAACGTACTGGAGATTTGCTAGTAAATATTCAAGTTGCAGCTACCAAAGCAGGAAAAGCTGATATTGCTAACCAAGCCGCCCAGCAACTAG
This sequence comes from Microcoleus sp. CAN_BIN18, assembly GCA_026786085.1. GTDB lineage: Bacteria > Cyanobacteriota > Cyanobacteriia > Cyanobacteriales > Microcoleaceae > Microcoleus. Next base: position 15,261 of record JAJAYT010000192.1, read on the forward strand.
AGGATTTGAAAAAAGATGGAAAGTTGAGCCCAGATAGAGCAACGGGAATGTTGAGAGATTCCCGGAATCTCGGCAGCAAAACCTAATAAGTTGACCTGTATCTAATTTCAACAATCCTGTTTTTTCTAACTACTCGTTAATCCCCAGAAACCGGGTTTTTACCGAGATTAAAGGCTATTAACCAAGATTTTCGTAAAAAACCCGGTTTCTAGCTCAATACGGTTCACTTAAGATTGTCATTGCGAGGAACGAAGCAATCGCAGTATTTATTTTTTATAATTTTTTACCGCCTGCATCGTCTTAAGTAAACCGTATTGATTTCTA
>JAJAYT010000193.1 GCA_026786085.1 Microcoleus sp. CAN_BIN18
ACTGTCAACTGTCAACTGTCAACTGTCAACTGGCCTGGGAAAAAATTTTCGCTATTTTTGCAATCTTGTCTGGGTTTGTTGCAACCAGTCCGTCAATCAGAAACCGGGTTTCTGGGCGCTGCGTGTCAGTCTGGGAAAAATGCCAGTACCCAGTTCGTGTTGGTTTTTTGTTAAAGATTGTAAACTGGTGACGAGTGCTTTTTGCATCTAATATTTTTTCGAGGAGTCCCATGAAGCAACTTTTGATTGCTGAGCGCTTTTGCCTGATAGCCCACGTCTTATCAATGGCTTTTGGATTGGCAGGGTTGCTGCTGATTTTACCCCGTCCCGAATTGGTGATGAATTTACCGCCCGCTGGACAAACTCTGTTCCAATTCGGGATGGCTGGGGGTGGAGTAGTTTATATCATTTTTGGGGGAGCAGCCGTTGCTCTCTATGCCTATCGGACGTTGGGGTTGGGTGCAACTCTGGCATTTTTGCTGCCTTCTGTGTTTTTGTCCTTGGGTAGCGAATTGTTGGGAACGAGTACCGGTTTTCCCTTCGGTAACTACCACTATTTGAGCGGTTTGGGTTACAAAATTGCAGGGCTGGTGCCTTTTACAATTCCCCTGTCGTGGTTTTATCTAGGACTGGTTTCATACATAATTGCTCGCGCTGGAGTCGCTGGTGGTAAAGGTGAACTCAACTGGGTGCGCCAAATAGGGGCGATCGCCCTTGGTGCTTTGCTGCTGACAGCTTGGGATCTTGTACTAGATCCGGCAATGAGTCAAACTTCTATGCCTTTTTGGGAGTTTGAGGAACTTGGAGCTTTCTTCGGGATGCCTTACCGCAATTTGGCGGGCTGGATGGGCACTGGCGCTGTGTTTATGTCCGTAGCAGCTTTCTTCTGGAGAAAAAGCTCGATTAAATTAGAGCGATCGGAATTGAGTTTGCCCTTAATTGTTTATTTGGTAAACTTTGCTTTCGGAGCAATTATCACTGTAACTTCCTTGGATTCTCGGTTCTGGTTCCCGACATCGCTAGCTGTGCTTCTGGGTGTAGTTCCAGCGATCGTCTTATGCTGGATCGCTAAACCCGCAGTAGATGACATCACAGAAGCAATTCCATCTTTGGAATCTGCTCTCAAAGCTGAAATTCCACCTCAGCGCGTAGGCGTTTTGCGCAAGTAAGCGGCTGGTGAGCAATCGCGACTGATTTGGCAAAATTTTACACGAAATTTTGAGCTAATTTAAAAACCCGGTTTCTACAAGAAACCGGGTTTTTCAGCAGCAATATTTTCATGCCCAATTCCTGTAATATGTTTGAAGCCAAAATTTTATTAAGTTTTTTAAATTGATACCAGCCGTAATTCCCAATGCTTCAATTCTTCAATTTAAAATCTAAAATCCAAAATCCAAAATAGATATGATCGCCCCCAACCACATCCCAAATCTCTTGACAAGTATCATCTCTTTCACACTCCTACTGCTACAATTACCCGCCGTGGCAATTCTTCTGTCGCGCCTGATTAAAGGCCCATCGCGCATCCCGCCCCTGGAACCAGAATCGCCGACACTGGATTTAATTGGTGCTTGTACAGTCGTTGTCCCAACTTTGAACGAGGTCGATCGAATTTCACCTTGTTTAGATGGATTGAGCCGCCAAAGTTACGAACTCCGCGAAGTGATTGTCGTTGACAGCTATTCCGTAGATGGAACCGCAGATTTAGTCAAAGCCACAGCCGAAAAAGACCCCCGGTTTCGGGTAATTAACGATGACCCACTACCGACTGGTTGGGTGGGGCGTCCCTGGGCTTTACACACAGGTTTTTTGGCAAGTTCCGAGAAGTGCGAGTGGATTTTAGGCATCGATGCCGATACAGTTCCCCATCCGGGTTTGATTGCGAGTTTGCTAAAGACGGCGGTGGCTGGAAATTACGATTTGATTTCGCTATCGCCGCAGTTTATCCTCAAGTATCCGGGAGAGTTGTGGCTGCAACCTGCTTTGTTAATGACTTTGGTGTATCGCTTCGGGCCGACCGGGACTGGTGGAGATGTGCCGGAATTGGTGATGGCGAACGGTCAATGTTTTTTGTGCCGACGCGAGGTTTTGGTGGAATTGGACGGCTACGAGTCTGCTAGGGGCTCTTTCTGTGATGATGTGACTCTGGCTCGCTATGCTGCTGCTAAGGGTTTTAAGGTGGGGTTTTTGGATGGGGCTAAGGTGTTGCAGGTGCGGATGTATGAAGGGGCGATCGAGACTTGGAACGAATGGGGTCGATCGCTCGATTTGAAAGATGCTGCTTCTAGGGTGCAAATCTGGGGCGACTTATGGCTGTTGTTTGCCGTTCAAGGTTTGCCAGTGCCGATCGTATTGGGCTATTTGTTGTTTGGTTTACTATCGCCTGTGGCGGTGTTTCCCTACGGTTTGCTGTTGGGATTGAATGTATTTTTGGTGGCGGTGCGATCGGCTTTATGTTTGGCGATTGCCCCTTCGTACGATCGGACAAACGCATCGGGTAAATGGTTATTTTGGCTTTCACCTTTAGCCGATCCCTTAGCATTTTTGCGAATTCTAATTTCTGCATTGAATCAGCCGACTCAGTGGCGCGGCCGCAAGTATGAATAATCATTAAAATTCGGAATTATTAGTAGCCCCAATTACGAGACGGCAATGCCGTATTTCGGTAATATTAATAATTCCGATGCTAAACTGTTCAGCACTTAAATTGGATGTTGAAAAACAATCAAACTCTTGTGGGGTGGGCGGGAGAGCCCGCTCTAAATATACAATTTAAATGCGCGATAGCTTACTCAGCTTAATGTAGGAGTATGTCACGGAATTATTGTCTGTAAAACTCGCCCCCACGGGAATTGCGATTTACTCAGGGCGCGAGGGCGGGTTGATTATATTATTGATTTTAGGGAAAACTACGATCCTCTCCGAGGGCTACGCTAACGGCAAAAGTACGATCCTCTCCGAGGGCTACGCTAACGGCAAAACCCCCCTCTACATTTGTTTGAGAATCGCATTATTCCCAATTTATCTAATCCCCAGGCTTGACTTCTTCATCGTTATCCCGATCTTTTTCCTTCTCAACAGTTTCATCCTCAGCCAAACCGACACCATCCTTAAAACTCCGCAAGGTTTTCCCCAAAGCATTTCCTAACTCAGGAATTTTCTTGGGGCCGAAAATTAGAAGAGCGACTACCGCAATAATGCCCATTTCGGGCAATCCCAGACCAAACATACACTTATCTCCTTTGACATACTCCCCGGCAGCCAAGGCACGGGGATTCTTATTCCTTGCTCAACGAAGTCCACTTGCCAGCTCTGGTTGCCCTTCACCGATAGAGGCGGTCTTCTCCCAAGGCTTTCCCTCAATCATGGGCGGATTCCTTTTGCCCAAAGGTACCGTTTTGATACTCAACGCCTAAAATATTCATTCCCTTCCGCAAAATGTTGAGCGCCGCATTTGTATCGCGGCAAATCTCTAGTCCACAGCAGGGGCATGAATGGGTTCTCGTGCTGAGCGCTTTCTTTGCTCGTTGGCCACAGCCAGAGCAATCCTGAGATGTGTAGTTAGGCGATACCGCCACAACTACCTTGTCCCAGATTTTTCCGTAGTAGTCGAGCCACTGAGTATATTGGTACCAAGCGGCATCTGAAATTGACTTAGCCAAGTGATGATTCTTGACCATGTTCGCTATCTTTAGATATTCATAGACCACAACATCGTTAGATGCCACTACGCACCGAGCCTGTTTAATAGCCCAATCTTTACGCTGTCTGTGAATCTTCAGATGGATTTTTGCTAGCCCCTTTCTTGCCTTGTGGTAGTTCTGCGACTGGGGCTTTGCACCCTTTACGAATTTCTTGCTCAATCGGCGCTGCGCTTTCTTTAGTTGTCGTTCAGCCTTCCGTAGAAACTGAGGGTAGACAACAGCAATATCGTTTTGGTCTTTGGTGAAATACTTCAGCCCTAGATCTAATCCAACAACATTACCAGTGTATTCGCCCTCTTCCTTTCGGTCAGCATCAAAGCAGAATTGAGCATGATACCCGTCTGCTTTACGCACAACCCGCACCCGATTGATTTTCAGGGTTAGGATATCTTCCCTCGTTTCATTATTACAAAATAACGAAAAAGTCCCAGCTTCAAATCCATCCGTGAAATTGATAGTCATGGCATCAGGCGATACTTTCCAGCCCGAGACCTTGTACTCAACCGAGCGGCAATGTTTTTTGAAAGTAGGGTATCCTTTCTTCTTTTCGCCCTTTTTACAGCGGGCATAAAAGCTAGCTATCGAATTCCAAGCCCGTTCAACGCTGGCTTGTCTGGCCGAAGAATTCAGCTTCTTGGCGAAGGGAAATTCCTTGGCAAGGTCTTTGCACAGCTTGTACAAATCGGCTTTTCCAGTACCCTTGCTGTCCATCCAGAGTCGAACAGCTTTGTTCCTGATGAACTGGGCTGTTAGGATGGCTTCATCAAGGGCAGAATACTGCTCTTTTGTACCGTTTTTTAGCTTGACTTCTCTAACTATCATGTTTCCACTATAGCACATTTTTATTCAGTATAATGCTCAATAAAAATATTTATGCTGTGCTACTATTGGTGTGTGCCAAATCCCTCATCCGCCTTCGGGCTACGAAAGTGGTACAAAAGTCTCACTTTCGTAGCGGAATCACGATTTGGCGTTCCTATCCATCCTCGGCCTAAAGGCACGAGGCTTTCCGTCACATCTGGTAAATCTTTCTCGATCGCACGTCGATCTACTGATATCCTTAAAAGTATCTACCTTTTTTCCTGCATCCTGCAACAGTAGAATCAAATTTTATTCAGGCATCGCCCCATAAAATAGGAATGTTAGAAATATCCCAGCCTTCCCTGCGCGAGCAACAGCACCATCTCATCCGCGAGTTAGCAGACCGGATGGAAGCAGTATGGCATCGCTATCTCGACCTTGAACCCTACCACCTCCCCGCTGACTTGGGATACGTAGAAGGGCGCTTGGAAGGAGAAAAACTGATCATTGAAAACCGCTGCTATCAAACGCCCCAGTTCCGCAAAATACATCTCGAACTTGCGAAAGTCGGGCCGCTGCTGGATATCCTGCACTGCGTAATGTTTCCCAGACCGAATTACGCTTTGCCGATGTTCGGTACGGATATCGTAGCAGGCAAAGGTAAAGTTAGCGCGGCGATCGCAGACCTTTCTCCCCTCAATCCCGATCGAACTTTGTCGGAAACCTATCGCACTCGACTGCAAACTCTGCCAGTTAACCAATTTTCTTGTCCCCGGCAAATTCCCGAATGGGGCGATATTTTCTCAGAATTTTGCCTGTTTGTGCGGCCAGATTCGATCGAAGAAGAAAGCAGATTTCTCGACATAGTTGAATCTTACATGGAAATTCACTGCAAACTAGCAGTCGCATCCGTTCCAGTCTCGGCCGCTGAAGAGGAGAAAGTTCTGGCTGCTCAAATGTACTACTGCACCCAGCAGCAGCAAAATGACAAAACCCGTCGCATACTTGAAAAAGCTTTCGGTCAAGATTGGGCAGAAAATTACATGACTGAGGTGCTGTTTGATTTCCCTAAATAACCAAAATCTGTTTACAATACTTCATAGTAGGTGTGCAAAAACTTAATCAGGAAATCACCTACCTCATACGTCATGGGAAAGGAATCAAGGGCCAAGGATAAATCATATTTTAAACCGCCAGGGCGAGGAGTCATCGGTTTAGCGATCGCCGCCACTCTCCTTACCACAGGATTCGGTTTTTGGCAAGTATCTCAAATCAGAAAAGCTGAAGAGTTAAAGGCTGCTGCTGCAACTACTGCTGCAACTACTGCCTCCACCCGCACCAGCGTCACAGCTTTGGGTAGGTTGACTCCGCAGGGGGAAGTGATCAAATTGTCTGCCCCTTCGGCGTCGGAGGGCGCGAGAATTGAACTGTTGAAAGTCGAAGAGGGCGATCGCGTCAGTCAAGGACAAATCATAGCAGTTCTCGATACGCGCGATCGACTCCAAGCAATCCTCCAACAAGCCGACAAAGAAGTCAAAGTCAAACAAGCAGAATTAGCGAAAATTCAAGCAGGCGCAAAAACAGGCCAAATCGGCGCCCAAAAAGCCGAAGTTGCCAAGTCTCAAGTTCAACGTCAAAGGGAAACCGAAGGCGAAGGAGCAAATGTTGCCCGCTTAGAAGCTCAAATGCGAAGAGACATCGAAGCTGCACAAGCTAACGTCGCTAAATTTGAGGCTCAACTACAACGAGAAACCGAAGCCGAACGAGCTAATCTTGCCAAATTTGAGGCACAACTGCAACGAGAAACAGAGGTACAGCAAGCTAAACTTGCGCGGCTTGAAGCTCAAGTGCGTGGCGAAATTAACTCTCAAAATGCTACAGTCGATCGACTAAAAGCCGAATTAGCCAACGCCCAAGCCGAAGAACAACGCAATAAAGAACTCTCCGAAACAGGCGCAATCTCTGCTTCCGCCTACGATACCAAACGCTTAGGAGTAGAGACAGGCCGCCAGAAAGTTAAAGAAGCTGAAGCTATATTAGAAAAAACCGTACAAACACTGCGACAGGAAATAGTCGAAACTAAAGCCACAGTCAAACAAAAAGTAGAAACAGGCAAGCAGGAAATCAATCAATCGCGAGCCAATCTCAAACGCAAATCAGAAACAGGGCGGCAGGAAATTAACCAAGCTACAGCCACTTTAAATCAAAAGAGAGAAACTGGCAGAGAACAAATCAATCAAGCCGAAGCAATGCTCAAACAAAAAGCAGAAACCGGCGCAGAACAAATCAATCAAGCCAAAGCCACTCTCGACCAAATTGCCGAAATTCGCCCCGAAGACGTGCAAGCCGCCCAAGCTGCTGTCGAAAGTGCGATCGCCACCAAACAAAAAGCCCAAGTAGACTTAAACTTAAGCTACGTCAAAGCACCCGTATCCGGCTACGTCCTCAAAGTTCACACCCGACAAGGAGAACGCATCAACACTCAAGACGGCATCGTAGAACTAGGGCGCACCGATCAAATGTACGCCATAGCAGAAGTTTACGAAACCGACATCGCCAAAGTGCGAAACGGCCAGCGCGCCACAGTTACCAGCTCAGTTTTTGCAGGCACATTAGAAGGAACAGTCGCCCGCATCGGCAAAAAAATCGGCAAAAAAGATGTCCTCAATACAGACCCCGCCGCCGACACCGATGCTAGAGTTATTGAAGTAAGAATTCGCCTCGACCCCGAATCGAGCCAGAAAGTTGCTGAGCTGACAAACTTGCAGGTTGAAGTCAAAATAGCTATCTAAATAATAGTATTTTTAAATCAAAACCCCTGGTTTTTGCTGGTTTGTTTCTTGCTCCTTCTTTCTTCCTTCTTTCTTCCTTCTTCCTTCTTCCTTCTTCCTTCTTCCTTAATTAGATATGGCAAAAATACAGCTAGCTTGGGCACAGTTAACCCGCGAAAAAATGCGCTTAGTCATCGCGCTAGCCGGCATCGGATTTGCCGACTTACTGATGTTTATGCAGTTCGGATTTAGAGACGCACTATTTGAAAGTTCCGTCAGCTTTCACTCGCAGTTAAAAGGGGATATTTTCATCACCAGCACCCAATCTACGGCTTTAATAGCCATGAAAAGCTTTCCCCATCGACGTTTGTATCAAGCCTTGAGTTTTAACGGCGTTACAGCAATTAGCCCGGTATATCTAGGCTTTGGATTGTGGAAAAATCCCGATCCAAACCAGCGCAAGACCAGGCAATTGATGGTCATCGGTTTTGACCCCACTCGTCCGGTTTTTGATATACCGGAAATCCAGAATAATTTAGACAAAATCAAAATTTCCAATGTGGTTTTATTTGACCAAGCTTCCCGCCCAGAATTTGGGCCAGTAGTGGAATATTTCAAGCAGGGAAAACCTGTTGAAACAGAAGTAGACAACCGCCGCGTTGCGGTAGAGGGTTTATTTACTTTAGGGGCATCTTTCGGTGCTGATGGAAATATTGTCACCAGCGATTTGAACTTTCTGCGGATTTTTGCGACGCGGAGAACAAAAGGTTTAATTGATATCGGTATTGTTCACTTGCAGCCGGGAACTGATGTGAAGGCTGTTGTCGCAAAAATGAGGGCAACTTTGCCTTCAGATGTGCGAATTGCTTCAAAGGAAGAGTTTGTAGCTTTTGAGAGAAAGTATTGGGAAGAAGGCACGGCAATCGGATTTATTTTCACTCTCGGCGCGGCAATGGGATTTATCGTGGGGATAGTGATTGTTTATCAAATTCTTTATACTGATGTTACCGATCATTTGCCGGAATACGCGACGTTGAAGGCGATGGGATATAAGGATTTTTACTTTTTGAGCGTGGTGTTTCAAGAGGCTTTGATTCTGGCAATTCTTGGTTATTTGCCTGGATTTGGGGTTTCTGTGCTGCTGTACAACTTAGGGAGAAGTGCTACGAGTTTGCCGATGTATATGACTGTGGGGAAGGCTGTAACTGTGTTTGTAATGACAGTTGTTATGTGTTCTGTGTCGGGGGCCGTTGCAGTTAGGAAGTTGCAGGCGGCTGACCCGGCAGATATTTTTTAGGGAAGCAAGTTCGGTCGCGGATTAGGTAGCTGATTTAACGAATTTAATATATAGCCAAACATGAAAAGTTATTCAAGAACAAAAATGCCGATACCAAAGCCACATTATTCTGTAAGCTGGATTTATCTAATGCTTGCCGTCGTTTTAGAAGCAGCAGGTACTATTTATATGAAATTCTCTGAGGGTTTCACAAAAGTGTTTCCCTCGATTTTGATGCTAATTTTTTATGGAATTAGTTTTGTCTTTTTAAATTTAGCTATTAAAAAGCTAGATGTGGGTGTAGCTTATTCAATTTTCTCCGGGTTGGGAATTGCTCTTGTTACTATTGGAGGCATTTTCTTTTTTAAAGACCCAATCACAATTTTTAGAGTCACGGCCATTTCCCTAATCATGATTGGTGTGATTATTTTGAATTTTACAGGTTTATCTCATTGAAAAACGCTAAGAAGGAAGAAGGAAGAAGGAATTCCCAATTACCAATTCCCAATTCCCAATTCCCAATTCCCAATTCCCAATTATCAATTCCCAATTCCCAATGAATACTTCACCAGTAGTTTCAATTAAAAATCTCAATCATTCCTTCGGTGAAGGACAACTTCAGAAGCAGACATTATTTGACATCAACTTAGAAATTTATCCGGGCGAAATTGTGCTAATGACGGGGCCTTCTGGGTCTGGCAAAACAACTTTGTTAACCTTGATTGGAGCTTTGCGATCGATCCAAGAAGGTAGTCTCAAAATTCTTGACCAAGAATTACACGGAACCAAGAAAAATAAATTAGTAGAAGTCCGTCGCGACATCGGCTATATTTTCCAAGCTCACAATTTGCTCAAATGCTTGACAGCTAGGCAAAATGTGCAAATGTCTCTGGAACTGCACAACCATCTTTCTGACCAAGAAACTAATGATAAAATAGAGGGAATTCTGGAAGCTGTAGGGTTGGGAGAAAGAATGGATTATTACCCGGACAGTCTTTCTGGCGGGCAAAAACAAAGAGTTGCGATCGCCCGCGCATTAGTCAGCCAGCCCAAATTAATCTTAGCCGACGAACCGACAGCAGCCCTAGACAGTAAATCCGGTCGAGATGTGGTAGAGATCATGCGAGGTTTGGCCAAAGAACAGCACAGCACCATCTTGCTCGTTACCCATGACAACCGGATTTTAGACATTGCCGATCGCATTATTCACATGGAAGACGGCTACCTCGCACAAGACACATCAACAACCGCTACAACTGGCGTTCTTTCGGGAAAATAAAATTAATTTACCTCAACTTATTTTCGAGAACCGGGACGCTTTCCTCCTACCTTCGCAGGGCTTTTTGTGCCACCTTTAGCTGGACTTTTAGAACTACTTTTGCTACTTCTTTGACCCTTAGCTCCTGCCAACTGGCTCTCATCGGCATTTGCAGGTCTGCCTGTAGCCGTTCTCGTAGTCCTAAAGGTAACATTTACCCCTTCATTTGACTGTTCCAGTACCAACATCGGCGTCGGCTTTGCTTTTTGATCCCACTCAATGTGAACGATGCGACCTTGAATTGTCGGCTGCCAACTGTCGTGGTCGTCTGAAGGACTCAGATAAGTTTCCAAACAGTCAATAATTTGATTGATTGTCGCCGATGTTGCCTGAGTCGGCAGTTTCATCAGCTTAATTTGAATCCTAAACAGCACTCGCTTTTCTATTTTTACTGCCGGATCGCCAGTTTCGTATTCGATATCAAACATCGAATCCACTTGCCTGCCACTGCCGGCATTCCCATTTTTATCTCCTACTGCACTCTGAGTCGGACGCAGGGCAATACTAATTTTGTCTTTGACTTTTACCTTGATCTGATTCACGATCGCAAAGTGAAAGACTTCTTCCGCCATCCGCATTCTCAGGTAGTCTAAATTAAAGTCTCGGGAGTGGATGAGGTCGGGGTTCTTTTCCATCTTTGTCATCGTTTCCAGAGCCATTTTGTATTTTTTCTGGAGTTCGCGATTTCTAAACTCCTCAAATTTGAGCTTCTTACTCAAATCGTCAAGTTTTAGCTTGGTAAATACCGCTAAACCGATCAGCAATAACAACAGTAATCCCGACCCTCCTATTAAGAGTTGATCTGAGGATAAACCTGCTATTCTAGCCTGTTTGGGCTTGAGAGAGGCTACTGCCAACCTTGGTTCTACAAGGATTATTTTGGTTGACATGGGCTTTTAAAGGGTAAATTTTGACGCTATATTTATACAGGACTCCAGAGTAGAGCAGGCGGTGCAACTCGATCAACCAACATTGACATCATTCCACCACCATTTTGGTACAACTGGATTTCTGCAACTCGAACACGCACCCTCTAATTAATACTTTATCTTTAACTGCAAGTAGGTTCCCGAAATATCGGAAAATCGCGATCGGGCAATGGGAAAAAGAAATGGTGAATTTTCTGTGTTATATTATACCAGTTAATGTAAGAAAAAGTAGGTTCGGCGGGCTCTGTTTCTAGGAAAAGAAAAGTAAACACACATAAATTAATACTAAATGTGGGAGCGATCGCCAAAAACACTTCTCTCCGAACAGCCCATCACCCGGACGATCGAGTAGTGGACGGCTGGGGTGCTAATTGCTACGTGAGCCAACTATCCGCAGTGCCAGCCCACCGGGCGGTTTAGTGTGAGAGTAGAGTTCAAGTGCGATCGAACAACGTGTCCTTAGCTAAGATTACAGCTAATACCACCAATATTCGATCGTGACCTACGAACCCCTCCATCACAAATATCGCCCTCAGACATTTGCCGCATTAGTCGGCCAAGAGGCGATCGCCCAAACCCTCACCAGCGCCATCCTGCAACAGCGCATAGCACCAGCATATCTATTCACCGGCCCCAGAGGCACCGGTAAAACCTCCAGCGCCAGAATTTTCGCCAAATCCCTCAACTGTATTTCTACCGGCGTTCCCACCCCAACACCCTGCGGCAAATGCAACGTTTGCCAAGAAATTGCCAGAGGTTCCACCCTAGATGTCATCGAAATCGACGCCGCCAGCAACACCGGAGTAGACAACATCCGGGACTTGATCGAACGAGCGCAATTTGCCCCCGTACAATGCCGCTATAAAGTATATGTAATCGACGAATGTTTGACCGGTGATTCTCAGGTACAAACTAGCGAAGGTCTGATGCGGATAGACAATCCCAACATCAAAGGAAAACAAGTTCTCAGCTATAATGAAACTTCTGAACTTTGGGAATTTAAAAAAGTTTTGAGGTGGTTAGACCAAGGTAAAAAACAAACACTGGTGATTAAAACCACCAACCGAGAAATTAGATGTACCAGCAATCATCCAATCAGGACAGAACAGGGATGGATACTAGCAAAAGACGTAAAAGAAGGAATGAAGATACTATCCCCTGCGAATGTGGGTGCGGCAGCATCATTTACCAATTTGGGACAGATGGACGCTTGCGGAGATTTGCCAGAGGACATCAATTTTACGGGAATACCTACGGACAAAAAATCTACGACTTTGCCTCTATTCTCGAACAGGCTCAAGCCATCCGACCTCTCTGTGCGTGTGGATGTGGAGAACAACTCGAAATACCAGACTTTTTGCAAAAAAAAGGCAAAGGGATTAATAGCATTCAGTCTTATTGGCAGCGACATCCATATAAAAAAAGACATGGAATTTGGGATACAAGAACCGAAAAGTTCTTGGCAAATGCCGAAGTTTTGCAGCCAGAAACACTCGGACTCATCTACGGAACATTGCTTGGAGACGGTTTTATCACCTACCCAAATAAACATAGCCGATTTCCAAGGTTGGGCTGGACACACGGAGAAAAGCAGCGGGAATGGTTGGAATACAAAGCCTCTTGCCTTTCGACACTGCGACCAAAGTTACGAGTTACACCTAACCAAGGATACGGAGATATATCAGTCTGTTGCAACACAGCCTGCCATCCCCAACTTAAAGATGTCTTTGACGCTGTTAAACCTAACGGAAATGGAAAATACGTCACAAGGGATTGGCTCGCGAGTGTCACTCCAGAAGGACTTGCTTGGTGGTACATGGATGATGGCTCGCTCAGCCTTTCACCAGAAGGAAGTCCAAGTATTCAAATTCATACAGAAGGATACTCTTCGGAAGAAAATCAACTCATTGCCAATTGGCTTACAGGCTTGGGATACCCAACAACAACAAAGTTCTACACAAGGTCTAACACAGGTAAAACCTACCACTACATACACATGGGCGCTGAAACCAGTAGAAAATGGGTGTCAAACTTTAAACAGTATTCAATCCCTACAATGGATTACAATTTCGGAGACGGTCGAATCTGTAAAAGTCGGTGGAATCGAGAGGGTTTATGATATCGAAGTAGAAGACAATCACAACTTTGTGGCAAATGGCCTGTGTACGCATAACTGCCATATGTTAACCGTGGCATCATTCAACGCCCTTCTAAAAACTTTAGAAGAACCACCCGATCGCGTTGTATTCGTCCTCGCCACAACCGACCCTCAAAGAGTCTTACCAACCATCATCTCTCGCTGCCAAAAATTCGACTTCCGCCGGATTCCCCTCGACTCAATGACCGCCCACTTGCACAAAATTGCCCAATTAGAAAATATCAACATTGCCAGCGATGCAATACAAATGGTTGGTCAAATTGCCCAAGGAGGACTGCGAGACGCCGAAAGCTTGCTAGACCAACTCAGCTTATTTCCCGGTCAAATAACAGTCGAAAAAGTTTGGGATTTAGTCGGTGCAGTCCCCGAAAATGACTTAATGGAACTGCTGCAAGCCATTGAAAACGATGACGCTACAGCCTTAGTAGACATGACTCGCCACCTAATGGATAGAGGACGAGAACCGCTAATTGTACTGCAAAGTCTCGCCAGCTTTTACAGAGATTTGCTAATAGCCAAAGCCGCCCCAAAACGGTCAGATTTAGTAGCTTTAACTGCCGCAACTTGGGGAAAACTCTGTGATTTTGCTCGTGCTTGGGATGCCGAGTTAATTTTGGCA
>JAJAYT010000194.1 GCA_026786085.1 Microcoleus sp. CAN_BIN18
CTTCAGTCTCGCCGTCGGTCAAATGTTCAGTTGGTTGAGCGAATAGCGTAACCTGGATTTATGAATGATTTTTTAACCACAGAGGCCGCAGAGGGCGCAGAGTTAGAGAGGAGAGTGTACCTTACGGATTTGCTTTGAGCGAATGTGCGGTCGATCGCTTATACTGGGATATCTGGTTGTCAGCTCTTCAAGGACGAGAGAGGACTAAATTCCTCACTACAAACTAATTATGATTATTTAACCCGACTTGATAAGTAAGTCCACCTAACTAAACTTAAGATATCGAGGGCTAAAAAACTTGCTGTATAAGCATTCTTTCTTCCTTCTTCCTTCTTCCTTCTTCCTTCTTCCTTCCTTCTACTAACAACTAAGTACAAAAAACGTTTCTCAAAAATGGAAGCTAAATCTTACAAAGACACGGTAAATTTGCCCAAAACCAAGTTTGATATGCGCGCCAACGCCGTCAAACGGGAACCGGAATTGCAACAATTTTGGGCAGATCAAGAAATCTACGATCGCCTTTCCCACGATAACCCAGGCGATGTGTTCATCCTCCACGATGGCCCGCCCTACGCCAACGGACAACTCCACATCGGCCACGCCCTCAACAAAATCCTTAAAGATTTTATCAACCGCTACCAAATGCTGCGCGGTAAAAAAGTTCGCTACGTGCCCGGTTGGGATTGTCACGGATTGCCGATCGAACTTAAGGTATTGCAAAACATGAAATCGGAGGAGAGACTAAATCTTACCCCGATCGATCTCCGCCACAAAGCCGCCGCCTTCGCCGAGGAAACAATGGCCCAGCAGCGCACATCCTTCCAGCGCTACGGCGTTTGGGGCGACTGGGAACACCCGTATTTAACCCTGAAACCCGAGTACGAAGCCGCCCAAATCGGCGTTTTCGGTGAAATGGTGCTCAAAGGCTACATCTTCCGCGGTTTCAAACCCGTGCACTGGAGTCCGAGCTCGAAAACAGCCCTCGCCGAAGCCGAATTGGAATATCCCGAAGGTCACGTCTCGCGCAGCATCTATACCGGCTTTCATGTCAAAAAGTTGTCAAAAGCTTTGCAGACGAGGCTCAAGCGCTATATGCCGAGCCTCTGGGCGGCGATTTGGACGACTACCCCCTGGACGATTCCGGCTAACTTGGCGATCGCAGTTAATCCTGAACTGATGTATGCAGTGGTGGAACCGCTGGCAAATTCTAACATCGCACAACAATTTATGTTAGTAGCTGTCGATGCGGTCGATCGACTGTCGGCAACTTTCAACACGGAATTAAAAATCCTGGCTACCTTCCCAGGTAAAGATTTAGAAGGCTGCATCTACAAACATCCGTTGTTCGATCGCGAAAGCCCGATTGTGGCCGGCGGCGACTACATTACCGCTGACTCAGGAACCGGATTGGTGCACACCGCGCCGGGCCACGGACAAGAAGATTTTATCGTTGGGAAACGCTACGGTTTACCAGTTTTAACACCAGTAGATGAAAACGGAAATTTCACCGCCGAAGCTGGAGTCTTCGCAGGTTTAAATGTCCTCGGAAACGGCAATGGCGCAGTGATTGATGCCCTTGCCGAAGCAAATTGTTTGATTAAAGAGGAAGCTTATCCTCACTCCTATCCTTACGATTGGCGCACTAAAAAGCCGACGATTTTTCGGGCGACGGAACAGTGGTTTGCATCCGTTGCAGGGTTTCGAGATGAAGCGTTAAAGGCCATTTCTAGTGTGAATTGGATTCCCGCCCAAGGGGAAAATCGGATTACTGCAATGGTTAGCGATCGATCGGATTGGTGCATTTCTCGTCAGCGGACTTGGGGCGTTCCCATTCCCGTTTTTTATGACGAAGAAACGAACGAACCGCTGTTGAATGCGGAGACAATCGCCCATGTACAAGCTATTTTTGCAGACAAAGGTTCGGATGCTTGGTGGGAAATGTCGATCGCCGAATTACTGCCGGAATCATACCGCAATAACGGCCGCACTTACCGCAAGGGCACAGACACAATGGATGTGTGGTTTGACTCTGGTTCTTCCTGGGCCGCTGTTGTCAAAGGGCGATCGGAATTAAACTATCCTGCTGATATCTATTTGGAAGGTTCAGACCAACATCGCGGCTGGTTTCAATCGAGCTTACTTACGAGTGTAGCAACTAACGGCGTTGCTCCTTACAAAACAGTTTTGACTCACGGTTTTGTACTGGATGAAAAAGGCCGCAAGATGAGTAAATCTGAAGGCAATGTCGTCGATCCGGCGTTAGTAATTAAGGAATATGGAGCCGATGTTTTGCGGTTGTGGGTGTCTTCGGTAGACTATTCCGCCGATGTGCCTTTGGGCAAAAATATTCTCAAACAACAATCGGATGTTTACCGCAAGATTCGCAATACAGCTAAGTTTTTGCTGGGCAATTTGCACGACTTCGATCCGGCAAAGGATGCTGTTGCTTACGAGGATTTGCCGGAACTCGATCGCTATATGCTGCACAGAATGGGCGAAGTTTTTGCGGAAGTTCAAGATGCTTTTGAAAGCTTCCAATTTTCCCGATTCTTCCAAACTGTACAGAATTTCTGTACGGTTGATTTGTCGAGTTTTTACTTGGATATTGCCAAGGATCGACTTTACATCAGCGCCACAGATGCGCAGCGCCGACGCAGTTGTCAGACGGTGATTGCGATCGCAGTTGAGAATTTGGCACGGGCGATCGCACCTGTGTTATGTCACATGGCTGAGGATATTTGGCAATACCTTCCTTATCCAACTCCGTACAAATCTGTATTTGAGGCTGGTTGGGTGCAACTTGATGCGAAATGGCATAATCCTGAATTGGCTACCCGCTGGCAGTATTTGCGCCAAGTACGCGGGGAAGTTAATAAGGTTTTGGAACAGGCGAGGACTGAAAAGGCGATCGGTTCTTCTTTGGAAGCTAAGGTTTTATTGTATGTTCCTGATGTCGCGAAAAGAGCGCAATTGGAAGCTTTGAATCCTAGCAGCGAAGGATTGATGGATTATGTGCGATCGCAAAATGCAGCAATCCAGTTAGCCGCAGAGGAGAAGGCAAAAGCAGTACAAGATCAACAGGAAGAACAAGCGGCAAGTGTTGCAAAAGTCTTGACAGTAAAGACAATTGATGCTGTGGAAACTGTGGAAAAGGGCGATCAACCTTCTGAGGTAGTCGAGTATACGGCGGTTGCTGAACCGTCGGCTGCGGAATGGCAGCAATTGTTAGATGAAAGCGCCCAGTTTTTGACTGATTTGCCTGAGTACATGGGCAACTTTTTCACAGAATACCAAAAGGCGATCGTCACACTTGGGCTGTTAGGTTCTGTGTTGCTGACTGGTAGAATAACAATGGCGGTTTTGGATACGATTAATCAGGTTCCGATGTTGGGTGAACTGTTTGAAGTGATCGGTTTCCTATTCACGCTGTGGTTTGTTTTCCGTAACTTGTTGTTTGCCGAAAACCGTCAAGAAATTGCCGAACAAGTTGAATTGCTGAAATTAGATGTGGTTGGAAATGACAGGGCGATTGTGTTTGTCATGGAAGTACCCGAAAAGGTGCTTGTAGAGTTACAGCCGATCGCACTTCCATCCACAGCAACCGCCGAAATAGC
>JAJAYT010000195.1 GCA_026786085.1 Microcoleus sp. CAN_BIN18
TATTTACAGGCTTTTATGTGTGAGAAAATCAGCTATATTCACTGGTTTAAGGAAATCGTATTTAATTGCTAAAATCAGCAGTTGATAGGATTCGTGTATCTATTTTTAGAATCCTCTTAATAAGCATTCAACACTTCTGGATAAAAGCATAGGTGGGAACCATAAATATCTTGCCAGATTCCCGCAATCCCCTGAGATTGGCAAACATGATCAGGACAATACAAACTAAGCACAGTTCGACGGTATAGGGTAGCAGCGAGGAAACTGCTGAAGTCAAGGCCGCCACGCCAGCCGAAATACTCACAGTTACGGTGAGGATGTAGTCAATCATCAGCGAAGCTGCTGCAATCAAACCGGGATAAGTACCCAAGTTTTCTCGCGCCACAATGTAAGCGCCGCCGCCGTTGGGGTATGCTTTAATTGTCTGTCGGTAAGACAGTGCAACGATCGCCAATAGTAAAATAATAATGCCAGAAATAGGCAGCGATAAACTCAAACTGCTACTCCCAGCTAGTAATAGTACCAGTAGAGTTTCTTGAGTAGCGTAGGCAACAGACGACAGTGCATCGGAAGCAAGAACAGCTAGTCCTGTAGCGTTGCTTAGCCGTTCGTGAATAGATGCACTGGTGGGGAGAGATTCACCCAGTAAAACCCGCTTGAGCCGAGAATAAGTGTACATTGAAACTGAATATATAGGCGTCCATAATCATAATGGAGACGGGGACAGTTTTCAGCAATTTTTGGCTCACAAGTTGTAATTCTCTCTCGCTTGTTGAGTCAGCTTCAGCTTGTGTTCGAGAGCTTGCCAATTTTCGGTCTCGATATCGCTGATGAACTCGTCGAGACTGTCGCGGTAAATAGAGAGCGATCGCAACAATTGCTCTCGATTGTACTTTGCCACCATCACTCCCAGCTCAGGGTTGCCGCCTCCAACACGACTCGTGTCCCGAAAACCGGAACTCGCCAAATGTTGCGCTAAATTCACAATATCTCGATCGCCCTCTCGATCGCACGCAGCAATCAGCGTCGCGCTTGCCATAAGTGGCAAATGAGAAATCCAAGCCACAGCTCGATCGTGATCTTGGGGCCCACACCGGTAAACTTTAGCACCCAACAACCGCGCGATTTCCTCAACCTGCTCCACCGAATGCGCCGGAGTCTCGGCAGTCGGAGTCACCACATAAGGCCGCCCCACAAACAAATCCCTTACCGCCGCCTCAATCCCGCTCTCGGCAGTCCCCGCCATCGGGTGTCCCCCCACAAAATTCTGCCACAGACAAGACACAGCTTTTACTATCGGTGTTTTTACGGAACCGACATCCGTTAAAATGGTATCAGGGGAAAGATGGGGAATTAATTTTTGGACGATCGGCTCGATCGCTTCTAACGGCGTGCAGATAAAAATCAAATCGGCTGCTGCCATGTCAGAAAGGTGTATGCTAGCTTCAGAGACAACACCGATTTCTTGCGCCCGATCGCAAGTCTGCTGGCGACTCGAAACCCCAAAAACATCAAACCCGCGCGATCGTAAATCCAGAGCGATCGAGCCGCCAATTAAACCAAGTCCGACAATACCGATATTCATAGCAATAAAATGGGGATATTTGATACGGTGCCGCCCCAATGACAGTCGAGGAACTCCTGAAAAAATATGCCGCCGGAGAAAGAAATTTTGCCGGAATCAACCTGACTGAGGCCAACCTCAGCGGCGTCAACTTGAGCGGAGCCAACCTCAAGGGTGCGAATTTGAGTGTAGCAAACCTGAGCGGAGCCAACCTCAGCAAAACCAACCTGACCGGTGCCAAACTCAACATTGCCAGACTCAGCGGCGCCCATCTCGGCGGCGCCAACCTCACCGACGCCGACCTCAACGTCGCATACCTAGTGCGAGTTGACCTCAAAAGAGCCATACTCACCAGAGCCAAACTGATCAGAGCCGAGCTAATTCGAGCCGAACTCAGCGGCGCCAACCTGCAAGGGGCAAACCTTAGCGGCGCCACCCTCACCGAAGCCACCCTCCGAGGAGCCAACCTCGCTCAAGCCAACCTTCGAGGCGCTCACCTCAGCGGCGCGTGCTTGACAGAAGCCAACCTCGAACAAGCCAACCTGCAAGGTGCCGACCTCAGCCGAGCCGACCTCAGTGGCGCCGACTTGCGAGGCACAGAACTCCGACAAGCCAACCTCACTCAAGCCATACTCAGCGGCGCCGACCTCAGCGGCGTAAATTTGCGCTGGGCCATCCTCAGCGGCTGCAACCTGCGCTGGGCCGACCTTAGCGAAGCCAAATTGAGTGGTGCTGACCTCAGCCGAGCCGACCTCTGCCACGCCAACTTACTGAATGCCAGTTTAGTTCACGCTGACCTGTCAAATGCCTATCTGATCCGCGCCGACTGGATTGGAGCCGACTTAACCGGAGCCACCTTAACCGGAGCCAAACTCCACGCAGTTTCGCGACTTGGCATCAAAACCGAAGGCATGACCTGCAAGTGGGTCGATTTGAGTCCCAACGGCGACCACAGTCAAATTTACTGGTTGAACTCTGGAGGAACCCACGAATTTTTTCACGAAACCTTACCCACAGTTCGGATTGTGATTGACTCGCCCTTAGACCAAGGCGCTCATTTTGCCCTAGCTGCAACTTATTACCAAATTGCCCAACAATACCCGAGTTTAAGTCAGCCACCGACGATCGAAGTCAGCTCCAGGCGTACCGTACTCGCCTTTAAAATGGACAGCGACGATAAATTATTTGCCACCGCTTACGTTGCCATAATTCCTTTTAACGACGCTGCCACAACTCAAAAAAACCTGATAGCTTTGATGAAAATGATGCAATCCCACGATGCAGGCAAACTTAGCGTCAAAGAATCCAAACACGTCCAGTTATGCAGCAAAGCTCTCAACCAAGCTATCAGCAAAGTAGACCAAATAAAAATTTCAAGTTCTTTCCCCAAAATCGGCGAAAGCATCAATTTTTTTCAAATTCCTACACAGATGATCTTAATTAATTCCCGCGATCAAAAACTCAGCGTCTATCACCATCCAGCCTTTGGCAAACGGCTGATCAAAAAATATGACCCCAATAATTCTGGCGCGGCGAAGTTAGCCGAAATCACCAAATTGGGTCAAGCTAATATCACTAGCATTTTGGATTTTATAAAAGGCTTCCACAATATCGATGTCTGAGCATATTGCATCAAGTTACACAAATGCTTATTCTATTTAAAAGTTGGCACAACAAAGCTTTGTTCTAGCTAACACATCAGGGAAAGTGAAAAGCATGGACGCCGAAGAACTCATAGCCAAATATGCCGCAGGAGAAAGAGACTTTACTGCCATCCTCCTGTGCGAAGCCAATCTCAGCAGGATCGATCTCAAGGGGGTTAATTTCAGCGAGGCCATCTTGAGCCTCACCAATATGAGCGGCACCAATCTGTCGGGCGCCAACATGAGAAAAGCCAAACTCAATGTTGCTAGACTCAGCGGTGCCAATCTCAACAAAGCCAACCTCAGCGGCGCTATCCTCAACGTCGCTAACTTGATTCGGGCCGACCTCAGCGAAGCCCAACTCGTCGAAGCGACAATGATCAGAGCCGAACTGATCAGAGCCGACCTCAGCGGTGCTAACTTGAGCGGTGCAAACCTCAGCGAAGCAGATTTGAGAGAAGCAACGCTCCGAGAAGCCAATCTAGAGCAAGCCGACCTCAGCGGGGCTCATCTCAGAGGAGCTTCCTTGACAGCGGCTAACTTGGAACGAGCTAACTTGCACAGAGCCGACCTCAGCAGGGCAGACTTGCGAGGTGTGAACCTCTGCAATGCCGAACTCAGACAAGCTAATCTGTCTCAGGCCAACCTCAGTGGCGCTGACTTGCGAGGTGCTAATCTCCGGTGGGCTGACCTCAGCGGGGCGAACCTGACGGGTGCTGACCTCGATGAAGCGAGATTGAGCGGGGCCAACTTGTACGGGGCAAATTTGAGCAATGTCAATTTGTTGAACGCTACTCTGGTACACGCGGATTTGACTCAAGCGAATTTGATTCACGCTGATTGGGTGGGCGCAGATTTGACGGGGGCGGCGCTGACGGGGGCAAAAATTTACGCGGTTTCCAGGTTTGACCTGAAAGCGGATGATATTACCTGCGATTGGGTCGATCTGAGCCCTAATGGCGATCGCAGTCACATTCAGCGTTTTACCCCAGAAGAATCTCAACGGTTTTTTAATGCTACACCGCCGACAGTACAAATTATTGTCGATCGACCCCTCGACCCCGACGCTAACTTTGTCCTCGCGGCTACCTACCGCCAAATTGCCAATCAATACTCAGGTTTGAGCCATCCTCCCAGCATAGAAGTTAATTCGCGCCGCACAGTCATCTCGTTTAGAATAGACCAAGACGAGCAACTATTTTCCACAGCTTTTGTTGCCATTATTCCCTTTAGCGACGCAGCATTTACTCAGAAAAATCTCATGACTCTGATCAAGATGATTCAACCCCAAAACGGCAATAATCTAGGCGTCAGAGTTTCAAATCTGGTAGTGCAATTGAACGTGACCCTGACCAAAACAATTAGAAAAATAGGGGAAATAAAAATCCAGCCGATTCGGCTCGATCGCGAATCGGCGTCGAATTTTTTCCAATCTCCTACCCAAACTGTACTGGCCAACTCCAGTGGCGAAAGTTTGATGGTTCACTATCACCCAGACTTTGGCAGAAACTTGACAAATTTGCCGGGAGTCAACAAAACCTCAATTAGTCCTGCAATTAAAGCCCAAAGATTCACAACCCCACCGCTAAATACGGTGATTGAGTTTGTCAAAAGCTTTTATCAACTAGGTGAATAAATACTACAATAAATTAATTTTAGATAATTGCTATTCGTGACACCTAAAAGTTAGCCGATTCAGTTAGGTAAAAACAATGCAAGCTGAAGAACTACTCAAACGATTTGAACTCGTAAAAAGATACACAGAAGGCGACAGAAATTTCACAGGAATCAACCTGAATGAAGCTAATCTCAGCCGCATCAACCTCAGCAAATCAATTTTAAGAAAGGCTAGCTTATTTGTTGCCAACATCAGTGGCGCTAACTTGAGCGAAACTGACTTGAGCGAAGCTAACCTGAATGTGGCGAGACTCAGCAGCACCAATCTCTCGCGGGCAATTTTAAACGGGGCGACTCTCAACGTAGCAAACTTAGTGAAAGCCGATTTAACTGGAGCTCAATTAATCGGAGCATCCCTGATTAGAGGTGAATTAGTCCGCTGCGAACTCAGCCAAACTAACTTCAGTGGCGCTAATCTGACTGAAGCAGATTTAAGAGAGGTAAAACTGACAGAAGCTAACCTGTGCGGTGCTAATCTTTCCGGTGCAAATCTCAGAGGTGCTTCGGCTTCATCAGCTAACTTTACTGAAGCTAACTTGCACGGCGCGGACTTGACAAAAGCAGAACTTAACGGCGTCAATTTGAGCAATGCCGATCTGAGACAAGCTTCTTTGCAGGAGGTGAATCTGAGCGGTGCCAATTTGAGCGGGGCTAACCTTAAATGGGCTGATTTGAGCGGAGCTAACCTCAATGGCGCCGATCTGAGCGGTGCTCAATTCAGCGGAGCTAACCTCAAGGAAGCAGATTTAAGAAATACTAATTTAGCTAATGCTAGTTTGATTAACGCTGATTTGACGGAAACCAATTTGATTAAGGCTGATTGGCTGGGCGCAGATTTGACGGGAGCAACTTTAACTGGGGCAAAAATGTATTTAGTACCCAGGTTTGGGATTATCGCAGATGATATTAATTGCCAGTGGGTTGACATCAGCCCCGCAGGCGATCGCACTCAGATTAAACAATTTAATTCGCCATCAGAATCGAGAAGATTTTTAAATCACACGCCCGGGTTAGTCCAAATTGTGGTTGATGCACTTTTAGACCATTCAGCAAACAGAACTTTAGCGACAGCTTACAGCCAAATAGCTGAAAATTACGGGCCAATGAGCTGTCCTCCGAATATTGAAGTCGGCTACCGCCGGACAACTCTCACTTTTAGATTTGATAGCGACGAGCATTTATTGGCAGCAGCTTTTTTGGCGATTCTTCCTTTTAATGATGCCTTAGAAACTCAGAAAAATATTGTGGCGCTCAGCAAAATTATCGAAATTCAAAATTTGGACAAGAAACGGATAGTGCAGTTGTGTAAAGCATTGAATGCAGCGAGGGATAATTTAAATGAGGTGATAAAAAGGCTGCTAATAGCTATAAATCCAGGTCAAAAAATCAAGTTTTTTCAGTCACCTACCCGGACTATTTTAATTAGTTCGGGACAGGAGACTTTGACGGTGAATTCTCATCCGAGTTTTGGTAGGCGAGATGCTAGTAGTCAGGAAAGTAAGTTCAGTTTGCCGATCGGTCAAAAAGTAGTTGATTTTCTGGCAAGTTTTGATTATCTTGATTGAGCAATCATAAATGTGAAATCGATTGATTGAGGTAGAAGTCCATAACTCGCTGCTCCGTTTCCTGCGATCGAACTCGGAGCCGCAGTGGCCACATCATTTGACAATGGCGCGTCTCGTGGCGCGGGCTTTGCGTTTGGGGCGCAGCGCTCTGATTCAAACAGGGCTTACCGCAGGAGTCTATCAACGGCGGTATCGAGTCAGTTATTTGATGCCGATTTTAATGTGGCCGGAGCCTGTGATTTTAGTTGCGCCGACACGGACGATCGAGCATTTGAGAGCAGTGGAAATTCCCCGATTGCAAGAGTGGCTGCAAACCGATCGCCCGTTAGCGAAGCCCGCCCCTACGGGGGCTGCGCCAACGAAGAGGATCGCCACTTATGACCAAAATATCAATTTCCCAGGACTAATGCTAGCAGATCCGCAATCTTGGCTGGCGTCGCGCTTGGGGACTGATGCACAATTTCACAGCAAGATTCCGACAATTATTGATGGTGTGGATGACTTGGAATCTTGGACTCGCGAGCAATTGACGGCGAGTTTGCATCCGGGAGACTGGAATGACTTGATGCTGGCTGTACCCCAGGAAGTCGATGCAATTCTGCAAGTGCGGGTACTGTTAACGCGGGCTTGCTTTCAGCATCCAGCGAAACCTGATGAGTGCTATTTGTTGGAAACCGCAGAGCAAAATATTTTGGTGGGGCTATTTGAAAAAATCGAGCCTTCCGGGCTGATTCCGGTGGCTTGGAGCAATTTTTGGCGGCGGTGGAAAAGCAACGGAAAACTGAGATGGGCACAAATTCATCGATCGGCTGGGTCTTTTTCTCTGTTCTGCGCGCCGATTCAGGTGGCGGAGGTTTTGAGCAAAATTTGGGACGATCGGGCTGTGGTGTTGATTGGTGGGGCGGTGGATGTGGAACAAACGGCTCCGATTTTCCGGCAAATGCTGGGACTTCCAGAATTGACTAGCGTTAAGTTTTCGCCCGATCGACAAAGTGAACTAATTCAACTGTACATTCCCAACTGGCTGCCACTGCCGAATACACCGGAATTTCAGGGTGTTTTAATTGAAGAAATTCGGACTTTGCTGTTGATGAGCGCGTCGGTAGCGGGTTTAACTGTGCTGATCGTCGGAGATGTACCGCTGAAGGCTAGGCTGGCAGCTATTTTGGCTTCTGAGTTCGGTTCTCGGGTGCAGGTGGAAAAAACCGATGTGGGTGAGAATGCGATTTTGGTGACTGGATGGGAGTTTTGGCGCCAACATCAGGGGGAATTGAGCGCGCCTCATTTGCTGGCGATCGCCACTTTGCCGCTTCCTTCGATGGAAAATCCTTTGGTGACGGCGCGGGTAGCTTATTATAAGGAACGGCGCCAGGATTGGTTTCGGTTGTATTTGTTGCCGGCGGCGTTGAATGAGTTGCAAAGGGCGATCGGGCCTGTGCGAGAAAGGCAGGGCGTAGTGGCGATTTTCGACACCAGGGTGCTTCACCGCAGTTATGGACAGCAGGTTTTGGCGGCGATGAGTCCGTTTGCGAGGATTGACTATCTCGATACAACTTGGCTGACCCAGGCTTGAGAATACCTATTAGCCTATAATTTTCTTAGGTATTGTAATTGAAATTTAATTAGTAAACAAAGATTATGGGCGAATCTAAACGTCGCAAAGAGTCGATCGGCGACAAATACGGTACAGAAGAGCGTATCTATCCGTGGCTGCCGATCACGAAAACCCAAAGCGCAGATTTTGTGAAATGGACAAGTCGCGGAAGCTGGACGGGAATTAGTTTGTTGGTTGGTTGGTGGATTGTAGTGCGGTTTGTGGGCCCAGCGGCGGGCTGGTGGGTGGTTGATTGATTCTAGGCTCGACAAATGCCTGTCTTATGGGCATTGTGTCGAGTGCAACTGAATTTTTTGGAAATTTTAGTTGCGAATCTGGACTTAGTATGGTATGTTGGTTATCTACGGGCAATTAGCACAGTGGTAGCGCACTTCCTTCACACGGAAGGGGTCACAGGTTCAAATCCTGTATTGCCCATCTAACTTATTCTCTGATCTGTTAAGAGTTACAAGTTTTTGATATAACGTAGAGTTTCATCTTTCTATATGGATACTTTAAAAAAATGAAGATCCCAAACTATGAAAGAGTAATTTATGAGGACAGCCCCCTAATTGAGGTGATTGCTCAACTGAGATTTCCAACTATCCTAAAAATTCCCAGCCAACAACCTGTAGACTTTCAAGACAGTATCAGATTTGAATACCCAATTTTTGAAACTTCTAGAAATTTCCAGATACCAGTTGAACTATCTAATCTTTTAACCCAATTCAGCTCAAATTTTCCAAGTGACTTGACAGCAAGTGACTTGACTTATCAATTTAAGTCAGAAGACTTGAGTTGCCAGATATCTTTAGACAAAAACTCTATAACGCTTGCTACGACAAAATATGAAAGATATGAAAACTTTATTGATAAATTTAAAACCGCTGTAGAACTTTTTGCAACAATATATAATCCCTCTTTTTATTCACGAACAGGACTAAGATATCGCGATTTAATTATTAGGTCAAAACTAAATATTAAGGACAAAGAGTGGCATGAATTAATACCCCAACATATTGCTTCTGAACTCTATACACCAGAAATAGCAGATTCAATTCAAAACTTCGTCAAAAATTTACAGCTAAAAACTGAATTAGGTCAAGTTAATTTTAATCATGGACTTGTTAACGTTAGGGACACAGAAAGAGGTATAGATGAAACAGCTTATTTATTAGATACTGATTTTTTTACTGAGGATAAAGTAGAAAAAAGTGAAAATATCTGGAAAATACTTGATACCTACAACGATACAGCCAGAAATCTCTTTCGCTGGAGCATCACGGAAGAGTTGCACAGAGCAATGCAGCCTCAACCAATATAATCCTATGCACGTAACAACTGGTAGCACTCAAACCAAAAACATAATTGGACAAAGATATGAACTGTTACCAACATTAGTATCTGGAACTCCTAGCTTAAAAATAAAAGTTTCCATCGAATCACCTTTTAGTGGTGAATGGTTTGGTCAATTCAATCAAAACACGCTCATTTGGATTAAGTGCTTAAAGCTACTAAATCTACTTTTTGCTAATACTCCAGAAGGATTGCAAGAAGCATCTGAAGTCCTTGAACGCATGGTGGAATATTATAGTGACTGTGGGTCTGATTTAGGACAAACTACCTTACCTCAAGAATTAGGATTACTTACTGGTAGCGTATTACCTAGCGAAGTCAGACCACCTTTAGTTCTAGATTTAGAGTAGCTAATCATGAGTAAGCCTTTGATTTATAGAGCCTCGGATGACAAAGAGGCTCTTAGACAAGGGGAAATTCTGACTGGGCTTATACAGTTTAAACCAGTTCCCACTGAATCTTCTCCAAACCTCGATCAAACCCAGTTTAAACCTATTGTTCATCCTTATGCAATTATTGTCACTCAAAATTGCGATTTAGATTGGGACTATACCGCTAGGCAAAATCAAAATCAGCCTAATAAGTTATTAAATTCTATACTTTTTTGTCAAGTACATACAGCTCAGGAAATTCGCTCAAACAAAACAGTCCAGATAAATTCAGCAGATTGGAATTTAGTCAAATCTAATCGTTATCAACAGTACCATTTTTTGGAGAAAATACCTCTAGAACGTGAATCATCTCAGGAAGGTATACCAGAATTAACAGTAGATTTCAAAAAAATTTTTGCGATAGATGCTGATTTCTTATACCATCAAATAAATTTTAATTTTGCTAAACGACGTACAGTGCTTGAAAGTCCATATTTAGAAGATTTTTCACATCGTTATCATGACTTTCATGGGCGTGTAGCACTTCCTGCACAACATGAAAGTGAAAAGGGGGTATAAGGGGAAAATTAAGCGGGAGAAAAACGGACGGGAAATAAAAAGTAATTGGTGTTTAGCTTAAGCTTCAACATATTCGCAAATAGAGACAGGTTCGGGGATTGGAAAAGCATCCTCTTGTAGTCCTTCAATATGAAATGCGATCGCCTCTTTAATTAAATTCCTGACCTCTTCTAAACTTTCAGCCACAGCTATACATCCAGGTAAATCGGGAACATACGCACCGTAGCTAGTTTTACTTTTTTCAATTACAACAGCATAACGCATTAATCTTCCTCCTTGATAATTAATTAGACACTGTTCAACAATACCAAAATTGCCGTAGCTTGCGGGGTGAGACGCGATCGCCCAAAACCCCCTTTTTTGTACTACATATATGCTACAATAATATTGTAACTCGTGCCACCGCCGGAGGTTCCATGATGACAAATCCCAATCTTCCCCAAAATTTCAACTTAATCGTGCCCGCAGGAACCCAAATTGTTACCAAAATTGAGGTCAAAAATCCTGCAACTAACGAATCTTGGAAACAGGGATTAGTAGGTGTCATCGTTGAATCGCCTACGGACAATTCTCACGCATATCTAGTCAAACTCCCAGACGCAACACAAGTTAGTCTGCGGCGACACGAATTCAGCATCCGCAAACAGTTTCAAAGCGAAGGATTGCAGTCTGGAGGAGATTTTCTCGCAGAATATAACCTCTATGATTCTGTAATTTACCGCTGCATTGTTGGTTCGAGAGCCTACGGTTTGGATAACGAGCAATCCGATACAGACAGACGCGGGATTTATCTGCCGCCGGCAATGCTTCATTGGTCGCTTTATGGCATTCCAGAACAATTGGAAAATCAGGAAAATCAGGAATGCTATTGGGAACTCCAAAAGTTTTTGGTTTTGGCACTAAAAGCTAATCCAAATGTGTTGGAATGTTTGTACACTCCTTTGGTAGAAACTCTTTCTCCTGTCGCTGCTGAATTGCTGGAAATTCGCGAAATCTTTCTGTCTCAATTGGTTTATCAAACTTACAATAGTTACGTTTTGTCGCAGTTTAAAAAGATGGAGCAAGACTTGCGGAATACAGGGGAAATTCGCTGGAAGCACGCGATGCACTTGATTCGCTTGTTATTGTCAGGAATTACGGTTTTGAAGGAGGGGTTTGTGCCGGTGCGGGTGCAGGATTTTCGATCGCAACTTTTGGCTATCCGCAATCAAGAAATCTCCTGGGATGAGGTGAATCGCTGGCGGTTGAGCTTGCACTCAGAGTTCGATCGCGCTTTTGCTACAACTTCCTTGCCAGAACGCCCTAATTACGAGCAGGCTAATCTGTTTTTGATTAAATCGCGTCAAAGTGCGATCGAATAGTTCGTAGTGCGGACTTCAGTACGCAACAAGTGAGCGGACCGAAATAACCACAACACAATAAGATGTTATTGGGGGGTAAATGACTCA
>JAJAYT010000196.1 GCA_026786085.1 Microcoleus sp. CAN_BIN18
AGTATCTATGCAATCGGAGAGCATTTCTGATAGTTCTCGCAAAGCGAGGTAATTGCCGATGTTTTCGCAAATTAAGCCAGCAATTTGCGTGTCCAATTCGGCGACTGCAACTTCAAGCCCTGGGGGCATTGGTGGTAGTTCGGACTGGCGGTATGTGAAAGTTTTCATGTTTGTCCTCTAAGATGAATCCGACACGCGGTCGGATCTAATGTCCGATCGCCCGCAGTTCTCAAGAACAGCATCCAAGTCATCCAAGATTGCATTTTGAACAGGCGTGTATTCTTGCTCAGCAGCCTGTTCATCCGATCGCCCAACGAGACAATCTTCCTCAGCAGCCTGTTCATCCGATCGCTCTTGGTAACGTTCAGCGAGAATTTCCTCAATCAGTTGTTGCTGCGAAACTCCCCTCTCGCGGGCTTCATCGGCTAGATTTTGCTTGAATTTCTGGATTTTGACCGTAGCCGGCTTTTCGTCAGCAGGCACGTCATCAACCACGGCTTTAACGTGGCTAACTGTGACGCGACCATTAGGGGCGGAATCTAGAACTGCCTGCCACTTTTGAGACAACTCGCTCTCGCTATTGTCAATGAGCGGGCTGGCGCTCGTTTCAGTCGCCAGAGACGAGCAAAATTTAGCAAGCGGCAAAGCTTGAGATATGCAGCTAGGCAGTTTAGAGAATCCTTGGTTGATTAGGTCGATCGCCACTGACGCCGCTTTGATGATTTTCTTGGCATAGGAACTGCTGCCGACGGGAGTATTTTTGCAGAAATTCTCAAACGCTTCCCTCCAATTTTTGTTGTCATAGGAGAGCTTCAGGCGGATTGTGTGAAGCGCTAAGCCCATGCGGATGTAGGACATCGAACTATCGCGAATTTCGTACTCCCAGTAGGGCAAATCGCTTGTGGTTTTGGTATCAGCCCCCCAAAACAAACTCCAAGAATCGTAGAGGTTGGCAAGGTGTTGATTACCCGGTTCATTGAATTCTGGCTGGTGCTGCATCCAAGGTTTGACGTATCGGAAAAATGAAGTTGTCATGCTGCTACTGCGGGAAATAGGCTAAAGGACAGTTGTTGCGGAGTGTTGTCAGTCTTGGTTGGAGCTGTGTTGATTTCGGTTGGCTGTCGCTTCTCGCTGGCGATCGCCTGTTCGGCTAAAATCGCACGAGTCAAACTGCGTTTCGCGGCTGTGCCTGGGATTGAAAATATTGCCATGTCCCGAGCGATCGCCTTTAGGGATAGCAGCGACATTGATGTCAATTCAGCGACAGTCCAGTTTGTCGGTGCTGGCGGTTTTTCTTTGCGAACCCAGACATCGCAAATGTCGGATCGAAAGGTGACTGTATTGCCGGTATTTTTCCAAGGCCCTAAAGGCTGTGGGTGGTCGTAGGGGATAAATTGCTGTTCGATCAGCCGATCGCAATCCACGTAAACGAACCCTGCTTTTTTGGGCGGCTCAATCTTGGCTCTGAGCTTGCCTTTTTTGGAGGTGTAAATGTTGCGGATGGTGCCGAGTGCTCGCAGATCAATCCGGCTGCCAACTTGCATCCCGATCGCCAATTTTCCTGACTTGCGACCGTCGCCTCGGTTCGGGGGTTGCTCGTCATTGAAGGTTGCTTGTGGCGTAACTGGGGTTTTATGGCCAATTTCGCGGAGGTAGTCGAGAATGGCGTCCGATACTAATTCAGGTGGCTGATGTGATAAAACTCGCCCTGTATCTCCCGAATCAGGCCGGCTTTCTTCCAGAAGCCGATCGCCCTTTTGGCTTCCCAGTCCTTCATTTTGGTTATGGCCGCCAGTTCCATGAAGTTTGGCGCAACAGTCGCATCCTGTAAGTAGCTCAGTAGCGACCGCAATTTCATCCGCTCCAACCGACTCGGTATCAGTTCCACTAGATTCACTATGGTTGTTTTCTCCAGAGTTCGACTGCTTTATGTAACCGTTATGTAACTGAAGGTCGATCGCACCCACGCCCTGGACGCAATTTTCTAAATCCCAAATATCGTAAGCGCGGCGAAAATCTTCAATAGAGCCGTAATCATCTGGATCTGGTGGTTCGTTTGTGTCTTCCCACTCAAGTAAGTTCAGTTGGCCACTAGCCTCTACTTTGTGAAGAACTTCGCCGAAATCTGCGGGGTTCCATCTGTCGGCATCTGTCAAGACAATAGGTTTTTCGATCGGCGAGTCGCCGGCAAACAAATCTTCGACTGGTAATTCAATGCACTTTTGGAAGCCATCGACATCGTGAAAATTATCGATCGGATCTAGTGACGGTAGTCCCCAAAAAAGATTGGACTTTGCCAGATTGCGCTCTTGAGCTCGAAGATTTTTGAGCGCCAGTTCGGTTATATCAACCGCTTCTTGCAGGCTCTTGCAGTTTGCAGTCACCCGATCGACTAGAGCCTGACCGTGATTGAAACGGAAAAGATTGCCCCTTATCAGTTTAAGTCTTCGAGAACGAGGTACTAATTCGAGCGGCACTGACATTAAATACTTTGCGCACTCGATCGCCACTTCCCAAGTCTCTTTTTTGTGACAATCGCCGACTGGTTCAATTCCTAGGGAAAGGGCGATCGCCTTAAGTTCAGCAGATATCTCGATCGGCTCCAGGGCGCGATCGACTTCCGCAGCGGGGGAATTTTCGGCCGTTTGGGCGATCGCACTTTGGCTCACTTTTGCCTCAGTTTCGGCCGTTTGGGCGATCGGCTTTTGAGTCGGTTGCGGGTAAACGATCCTGCCAAATTTGGATTCAGCATCGAGGAAATTTTCGGTCGCTTCAATAGTCAACGCCTGGGCTTGAATTTCGATCGGCTCCTGGGCGCGATCGACACCGGGGATATTTTCCAAGACATCGATGTCTGCCAGTGCGACTTCAGGCTTAGTGCCGAGCAAGCCGGCATTGTAGCAGCGCTCCAAATAGTCGATCCAGCTTTGGCGCACTCGTTTGTCGCCAGAGTAGTGAATGTCAAGCCTGTGAGCCTTTTCAAAGCTCTGGTGGGCCATAGCCTTGAGTTCTTTAATCGTTTTAGTGGTTAAGTCTTGCATAGGTTTTGAGGGGTAAGAAAGGGCGAGTGAGAAGCTCGCCTCCCACGTTAAGGGTATGCAGATTGTCTAATGACTGCACGTGCAGTCATTGATATGATGATTGCACGTGCTAAAATAAATGTCAAGGTAGCACGTGCAATAATTGAGGAAATTTTGATATGGCTAAGAACTATGGGAAGTCAGGGCAAAAAGAAGATCAATGCCACGGTTCGGATGGAGGAGGAGGATTGGGACGCGCTGCAGGACAAAGCGAAGGCGATGGGGATGAAATCGCGAACGGAGCTACTCAGGGAAATCGCGCGGGGATACATAGAGACCAAAAAAGCTCTATCAACGGAGGAAAGGCAAGTTTTGGGAAAATATTAAGCCAGTTGAGAGAATTGCAACGCTCTCATCTGGCTTATGTCGAAGCCCACGAAGAAAGGCTTCAGTCAAGATTGAAGGCAGCGCAAGAACACCACAGCCAAGTTCTTGACCAGATGAAGTTGCTTGAACAAGAAATCCTTTGCCTTCTGGGAGAGGGGGAGGCAGCCTAACCTTTAACGTGAAAAACCAGCACCCGACTTTGCTGCTGGTTTTACGTTAAAGCACTATTCCCAAACTGAAACTACACATAAACGCACCTCCTATGAGAACAACGTTTATGTGTAGCAAGCAATAGAGCCTCACCGCGTCGCGGCTTCAATCTGTAGCAGGACTAATAACCAATTACCAATTACCAATAACCCAGCCAACCAATGAACAAAGCCGAACTAATCGAAGCTGTCGCAGCCAAAACCTTAACCACTAAAAAGCAGGCAAACGCCATGCTAGACGCCATTCTAGGCACAATAGTTGATGCCGTTGCTGACGGGGATAAAATAACCCTAGTCGGGTTTGGCTCTTTCGAGAGTCGCGATCGCTCTGCTCGTGACGGCCGCAACCCTAAGACTGGTGAGACGATGAAAATCCCAGCAACCGTAGTGCCGGCATTCTCAGCAGGGAAAGAATTCCGGGAGGCAGTCAAGAAATGACCGAACCACACATAAAACAATATGCTGCCGAACTAGCGGAACTGGAAAATGCGTCGCCCGTTGCGCTCGAACTTTATCCCTTTGAAGCGATCGCCATCATCAGCGTTGTCCAGTTAGGCAGCCGTCACCCGTCGGTCGCCACCGACAGCGAACTGACAAAAATCGCGATCAACGTAGCCCTGAAACCTCAAGCCTTGTTCAGTCCAGAGTCAGCCACGTACAAAGTGCTGGAACTCGGATGGAACAGCGAAAAAGACATATTGGTAGAAAAGACAGATTTTGATCCGGTGTTTGATGCCACGAAGTTCGACGAAAACTATCCACTATGGAATGATGACGATGACGACGATGATGATGACGATGACGACGATGATGACGACGACGGCGAGTCATTCGATAACTACATTGGGGAATCCAAGCTCGATCGGTTCATAGACCCAGAGGAAGAGCGACCTACATATTACGAAGACGGAAAATTTATCGACTAAACAAACTGGCGACACCTGCCAGGGCTCAAAATCAAGTGCTAACACATTGGGGAATATAGAGCTTGATACCCCGGAAAATAGCTCCGTGTTTGGGAACCAGTCGGAAAGCTCTAAATAGAAAGTCCCAGCCAAAAGTGGTGTGACAGGTCGGAGAGACGGCCACCCAACATACAAGGAAGTTAACCGCGATGAACGAACAACAGACACAAATCCTACTTGCCGGTATGATTAAACTTATGGGCAAAATGGCCTCAGTGATGGCAAATCACGAAGCTCGCATCAAGGACTATGAAGAAGACGAAAGTGCAGAAAATTTGGCAACTTTTGAGCTGATTCCCTTGATTGAGGCGATGTCGGCGCAGCTTGATGCCGCGTATCCAGTACAACCGACTGTTTAGTTGATGCAAGTGCGATCGCTCTTGAAGGGCGATCGCACTTTTGAACAATTATCTTCAAAAAAATGACACCACAAGAAACCATCGCAACTATCCAACCGGGCGATTGGGTGAAGCTGCGGAAAAAGTCCGCGAGCGCCCCCCACACGAAGCGCGGCGATACCTTCAGAGTCGATATGGTTCATCCGGTTGATGGCAGTCTGAGGATTTGGAACCCAACGACTAAAGAGTGGGGTTTTCTCTATCCCGACGAGGTAAAGCTCATTCCCGCCCCCGATGATTCTGTATCACCGGAACCTGATACAGAATCAAATCCCCCCGTTGATTCTGTATCACCGGAACCTGATACAGAATCAAATCCCCCTGTTGATTCTGTATCAAGGGCGATTTCTAGATACCGGCCCAAAGGTACGGCCCGAGGTGGCGAGTATTTCCGATTCTCTTACCGGAGCGGCAAAAAGATGAAGCACGTTCACATCCCCGGTGGCAATACCGACTCGACCCTTGCCAATGCCCGCTGCGAAGAAATCAGGGAGGCTCTTGCTGCTGGAATGTCCCCAGCAGAGATTGTGAAAATGATCCGGTAATATTCTGCTAAGTAGTGGCTAATGTACTTGAAGAGCGATCGGTTGTCAGCCCTGTGGCTTACTCCCTGTGCCAAACAAGCATATTTATGGGTAATCCTACAAGCTGCGAGGCTGTTACGGCTGGTATCCTAGCCGCGCCGAAAAGGGCGCGTGGCGAAAGTCCCCCGAACCAGTTCGAATCCGCCATAGAAACAAACCTCACCCCCTGACTTCCCATAGACTCTTTGAAGTAGCAATTAATTCCGACTATTTTGGAAAAATCAATAGTCCCGAATCCGATAATGGTTTCAGAGCCAACGGCTGCGATTACGCCAGTAAATACTGTTAACTTGACTCTGCTCCCGTGAAAATTGTCTTCATGAGATGCAATTTCGGAAGAAAAAGCAACTTTATTCCAGGCAGTCGTACCGCTATTTCCCAAAGATCGAAAATAAAGACTTTGATCAAAAAAGGAACTAGCAAGTTGAAGGGCAAAATTATTTGAGGGATTTGAGTGTCTGCACTCAATTAAATGTATCCAGTTATTAGTTCCCCCGATTTGAGTCGGGGCATTGAGGCTGTTTAATCCCTCATAAAATCCCGATAGATTACTAAGAGAACTTCCAAAATCCGCTCTGCGCGTTACTGGATGCAAGGCATGATTGGCGATCGCACTTGCGACCTCGGCATCTCTCGCGATAGCGGGCGGAATATCCGCATCAGTTAAAGGTGTTATTTGCCTATAGCGTCCGTCCCCCTCATCCTGCGTGAGGTAGATGGGATGCGGATTAGTCAATGCTGCATGAGCTGCGATCGCCGCTGCGGTTTCGGCGTCGCGGGCGATCGCAGCCGGAATTTGCGGCTCGGTAATTGTTACTGGATTGAGGTTGATAAGTTCGCCCATTTTATTAGATCAGCGAACCTTCGGACACCAGGAGCGAAGACGTACCCGATGCTGTAATTACGCTAAGAACACCCGTGTATCTGGATGTTAAAAATTCTTCTTTCCAGTAAAACCCAGGGGGAATTTGTACGTCGTAAAGCGTTGAGGTTACTGCGGTTCCTTCTCTCAGAAACACCGTAGAAGATCCAGCGTTGTAAATTGAGTAATTCGCCCTCGCTTGGTTGGCGGCCAAGGCTACCCCTACCGTCGTCGTCGCCGATACTGCGGTGGTAGTCTTAGCAGACCGCAAATCTTCGGCAATATTTACACTTGTACTTGGATTGACATTAACTAGCATTATTTTTTAAAGTTAGAAATTTTCGATCGCGTTTCTTAATTGTTCTTCCGATACATCAATATACCTAACCAACGAGTTTAAATTCCGATGCCCGGTCAGCTTTTGAATAACTTTTATGTCATAGCCTAACCTCTTCAAGTGAGTAATAAATCCTCGGCGAGCCGAGTACAAGGAATATCCTTGATTGTCCAAACCTGCTTTTACCAAAGCTCGTCGGAACCCTTTATCAACTCCCTGCCTACTTAAATGTTTCTTATCCTTATACGAAGAAGGAAACAAGTAACCTTCAGAGGGCGGTTGATAATTGCCCAAAATAAGCTTAAGCGTCCGGTGAACCGGAATCTCCCTTGACTGCTTGTCTTTTCTGTTACTGGCCGGATAAATTATCGTATTTCTCACGACACGCTGTGACTGGTCTAGGTAAACGTGAGCGACATTCATCTTCAGAATAGCCTGCGGCCTCTCACCAGTATACCAAGCCAAAGCTAAAAATATTTTGTAAATATCTCTTGCAAAACAGTTGCTGATTTGCTGATAAGTTTTTGGATCTAAAGGTGTCGATTGTCCGAATCTAGATAACTTCATTCGTTGCTCTTTCCAGTAAATTGAGTGGTAATCGTAAACTGTTCCCCCTCACTTTTTATTCTAGTGGCTGGACAGCTTGATTTCAGGTAATTGTCAAATATTTATAAGTTGCTCTTTTGTCTATAAGAGCAACTTCTTAAGATAATTTTATCGATCTTGAATCGTGAAATAACAGATAAACTGAGATTAATATTGACAGAAGAAGAAATGACAGCAATCGTCCTCAACCCAAACGGAACAATTAAGGGAGTTAACGCCGCCGGTGCAGCAACACCGGCGGCAGGCACTTTGGGGGGAATGATTTATCAGTTAGCAAATCTCGGCGTGATGGGGCAGGGGAACTCGGCTATCAACCCGAACAAACTCGATCACCTATCGCTGACAGAGGATAAAGAGGCAAAAATTCAAGGTGTCGCCAACAACAACGGCGGGGTAGCGACTATTAATTTCACTCCTCCGGCTCGAACGGTCATGTTGCCATTTTCCCAACTGACACAAATTTTTATCCCCGATTATTTCACCGCCCCCAGCATCGGCTACACCGTTGGAACTGGCGGCAGTCCAACTTTCACTAACGGCAACTGGGCAACAGACTTAGCCGATGCTATTCGTTTGCTGCACTTGCTGCAACTGAATATTGATAGAAACCCCTTAAGCTTGACTCTTGTAGAGAGTTGGCAGATCACAAATTCGCGATCGCCCGCAACCCTGGATGCCGAACTGCAAGCGACGGTAAAAATTCCGTTACAGGCCTTTTCAGATAGTCTTGGTGGCTGGCGGTATGTAGGTCTGTCTCCGTTTGGAGCTTTAAGTTAATGGCCGAGAACAAGCTATCGGGAACGCGAACCTTTCGGCGATCGATCACAGAGACCGACGGCACTAACATAGTGGAAATCCTTCGTTGTTCTGATGTTTTTGCGCAGTATTCGAGCCTCGAACCAACCTATTTTCTAGAGAGAAGCTTTTACCTAGAAGCTTTAAGTGGAGCCGTTCACATTCCCTCAAAAAAAGCAGCCCCTTATCCAAACATTTACCCTGAAATGAATGCGGCCGAAAAAATTGCCGCATTGATGGAAGTTGAGAATAAATTTCCTTTTGTAGGCTTGAGATTTCATGCCCGCAAAGGCACTGGATCGTGGTCAACCCTCTCTAATGTGCGATTGCAGAATAAGGGTAGAGAAACGACAATCCCGTTCGTGATTCCATATCTGACAGTCAATCAATTAAAGCTGTTATCGCCAGATGACAGCATTGGAGTCCAAATTGTCAACTACGGGCACGGCACTTTAGCCGCTGGCGATTACATTAATTTAGAAGGAGATTTTAAATTTGAAATAGATTTAATTCCCAAACCAACAACTAGAACGGTTGGAATTGCGACTCCCTACGGAGTGGATATCGGAACGTCACCGATTCGTTTCAGAGTTGCCAACACTAATCGAGCTTTGCTCTACGCAACAAATGCAGGAAATTTCAATATTTGGCTTGCCGGAACTTCGTCTGGGCTTTCTCCCGGAAGCGGGATGCTTTTAGCCGCCAATGGGGGCACTCTGAGCTTGGGCGAAGCCGACAATCTCAACGGTGAATTGTGGGCTATTTCCCAAGGTGGAACGAGCCGGATTGCGGGGGTAGAAGCTTCCTATGCCTAGTAGAGCGAGCTCCAAATCGAGTCTCTCTCCTAGCGTGTCTAGCAGGTCAAGTGCGATCGATCTTGGCAAAAATAGCGGCGTCGATCTTGGAAGCAAAGCTCAAACCTCCTTAACTACAGGAGGGATTGGAGTTACTCAGGAAGTGGGAAATATTGGCGGGGTAACAGTGACTGGTGGGGTTTCTATCGATATTAGCCCGATCGGTCTCAGTATTAGTGGCCGTTCTGACTATGAAGATCCCTCAAAAAGCACAATTTCAATTGCTGGCGGCGCTGAAATTCCTGGCGGAATATTAGGTGTTTCTGGAGGGTTAACGGTGAACACTTCCACGGGGCAAATTGAGGGCGGAAGTATTGGCGGGGAAATAGTAGGAATTGGGGTTGGCGTTTCCAAATCTCCTGAAGGTGTTGGAGTTGAAATTTCCTTGCAAATTCCGTTTACTCCAATTGAAATAAGTTTGGGATTTGAGTTCCCAGAGGAAGATGCGAAACAACCTACTCCAACACCAACGCCCGGAGGAGGAGATGATCGAAATGGTTTTGATTTTTCAGATCCAAATAAATGGCCGTTGTTAGATCCCAATTGCAATTATGGAGTAGTAGGTCTAATAATTCCGTACACAACATTATGTGAAAATTCTCTCGGCTGGAATGCGGCTGGAGGGTCAGGAACCGGATATGCTTTCGAGAAATATTCGCGCAATAGGCTTAGTAAAGGTGATTTTTCTGGCTTGTCTTGGGATATTTCTTATAGACGCTGGTTTCCGGTGGTGAAGGAGGAACAGGAAGAAGGAAGAATCCAAATAAGTTTCAGCAGCGCTTCGGTGCGTTACACTGAGGGCCAAAAAATAATTAAAAATTACAGTTTTGGGGTTGATGGAATTGAAAATGGCGGTACATTATTGGTTTTACCCAGAAGTGTTGAATGCTTATTAAGAGGATTCTAAAAATAGATACACGAATCCTATCAACTGCTGATTTTAGCAATTAAATACGATTTCCTTAAACCAGTGAATATAGCTGATTTTCTCACACATAAAAGCCTGTAAATA
>JAJAYT010000197.1 GCA_026786085.1 Microcoleus sp. CAN_BIN18
GAAGCTCAGACAAAATTGAGATAACTTGTTCTTTGATCTGCTCGGCTTGATTTGGCGGTTCTTCGGTAATTACGACTTTTGTTGTACCGATCGAACTTTCGGCTTCATTTCCGGCAGGGATTTCGGCGATGATAACAGTTTTTTCTGGTTCGTTTGATGAAGTCATTTCTCCACTCGCAATAGTTTTTTGCTGGTTGGCGGCAGGTATTTCAACTGCTGCTGCGGTTGTTTCAACTGCCGAAATATCGACTGCTGAAACCTCGGTGCCGGCTATTTTTACCGTCGGTATTTCGACTGCTGCAATCTCCGTTATGACGGTGCCGGCTATTTTTACCGTCGGTATTTCGACTGCTGTCACCTCGGCTGCTGCTGTTTCAACAGTTGGTGTTTTGACTGCTGGCTGTTCTGTAGCAGGAGTCTCAGGGACTGCTTCTGCTTTTGGTGGTTCTGAGGAAGGAGTTTCGGCCGCACTATCAACAACTGGTAAATTCAAGTTACTAATAGCTGTTTGCAATCGGTCTTGATCCGTTCCCCGCTGGTTAAGAATTACCCAAGATTCTATCAAGTCGGGGCCGTGCATTGCACCCGTCAAAGCCGCTCGGAGCGATCGCATAATTAGCCCTTTGTTCAGATTTTTATCTTTACTGAGCTTTTTAATGATTTTCTGAGCTTCGTCTGATACCAGTGTTGAATGACTTTCCAGAGCTTCTAGAACAGCAAGCAAAGCCTCTGCTGCCTTTGGTTGCTGCAATTGTGCGATCGCCTCTTCTTCGTATTCCACCGCAGTGGAGAAGAACAGCTTGCACATATCGACAGCATCGGTTAAGCGAACGAGACTCGGGCCGATTAAAGCAGCCATTTGTTCGAGCCAGGGGCGGTCTGCCTCGGAGTCAAACTCATAACCGGCTTTCTGCCAATAAGGTATCAGCAAATCAGTCAATTGCGGCACCGGCATTTTGTGCAGGTATTGACTGTTTAGCCAATTGAGTTTATCCCAGTCAAATTTTGCACCAGCTTTGTTGACTCGATAGAATGTAAATAATTCTGCTGCTTCCGACAGTGTAAATATTTCCTGCGTTGAATCCGGCGCAGTCCAACCGAGCAAAGTCATGTAATTGACTAAAGCTTCGGGGAGGTAGCCCATATCTTTAAAGTCAGAAATCGAGGTTACGCCGTCGCGTTTAGAAAGCTTTTGCCCTTGGGAGTTTAAAATCAGCGGCGTGTGGGCAAATTCTGGGATTGTCGCGCCCAAAGCTTCGTAGAGCAATATTTGTTTGGGAGTATTGCCAATGTGATCTTCGCCGCGGATGACGTGGGTGATGGCCATATCGATGTCATCGACAACTACGGCGAGGTTGTAGAGAGGTTGGCCGATGACGCCGCCGCTGGATGCACGGGCAATTACCATGTCGCCGCCGAGGTCGCTACCTTTCCAGGTTACGGTGTCGCGCACCATGTCGTTCCAGGATATGGTGCGATCGTCGTCGATGATAAACCGAATCACAGCTTGTCGCCCTTCGCCTTCAAAAGCTGCGCGCTCTTTGCTTGTCAAGTTGCGGTGGCGGTTATCGTAGCGGGGGGCTTGTTTATTGGCTTTTTGTGCTTCCCGCATTTCGTCGAGTTCTTCCGACGTGGTGTAACAGCGGTAGGCGAGTCCTTTGTCTAGCAGGGTTTGGACTGTTTGACGGTAAGTTTCCAGACGCTGTGACTGGAAAAAAGGCCCTTCGTCCCAGTTCATCCCCAGCCAAGTTAGTCCTTCGAGGATGTTGTCAGTGTATTCGCTCTTGGAACGTTCTAAGTCTGTGTCTTCTACCCGCAGGATGAATTTGCCACCTTGATTGCGGGCAAACAGCCAGTTGAATACGGCGGTTCTGGCGGTACCGATGTGTAGGTTTCCGGTGGGACTGGGGGCTAGACGGACTCTGACATTCATGTCTATTTTTGCTTTTAGATGGGGGCGATTTGCTGGCGCTTGACTTCGCTGTTGCTCGGACTACAAAATTTTAGTATATTTTGTCACGAATGTGAAAATTGTGCTTGACGGTTACTTTGCCTGGAATTATTCGATAATCAGGCGTTGAGCGATCGAGCTAAATTTTCCAGTAGTAGGCGACACCCTGATGATACTAGCATTGGGGCGATCGATCTTTAATTAACCTTTTGGACTATTTTTCAAAGCAGGAGTAACTGTGGGTCGATCGCCTGCTGGATTTTGTTAATTCTTGGTAAAATATTTGTGCGAGTTTGTTTCTGTTCCTGCAAGTCGATCGAGAATTACCTATGTCTGCTGCTAACACTGAATTTTCCAAATCTGTCGAGATTAAGCCTTCACCATCTTGGCAGATTGAGCTGCTGTACGACAGTCAATGTCCCCTGTGCGTGCGAGAAGTCAATTTTTTGCAGAAACGGGATGCGGGCCGAGGTTTGGTGGCATTTGTGGATATTGCGGACGATCGCTACAACCCGGAAGCCCACGGCGGAATCGACTATGAAACGGCAATGGGACGGATTCACGCGGTGTTACCAGACGGTACAACCATTAAAAATGTAGAGGTATTTCGCCGGATTTATGAGATTCTGGGGATGGGCTGGGTTTATGCTGTGACTAAGTTGCCGATTGTTGGGGCGATCGCGAATTGGCTGTATGAAATTTGGGCCGATTGGCGGCTACCTTTGACGGGAAGACCGGATTTAGCTACTGTGATGGGCGATCGAACTAAACGCCTTGAGTGCGATAATCCGAGTCGCTGTCGGGTAAACGATGAGGTTTAAATTAACTACTGTTGCTGATTTTCGGGCGATCGCAACTGCTCGATCGCCCATTGACGCAAAGCTCGAATTATGGCATTATCATCTTGAGTTTCTGCCATCTGCAAAAATTGATTGAGCATTGCTACAGAAAGGATGGGAAATGTCGGACTGCGATCGCAAGCAATATATTCCCGATTTTGTAATTGATAAATTTGTACACTTTGTCCCGAATACCGCCAAACTTCAGGAATTTCTAGCTGTGTATAAACTACAAACCGATTAGAAGAAGGACTGGTAATATCAACTTCTATCACCAAGTCTGGCGGCGGATCGGTTGAGATGTCAAGCCTTCTCCCTAGAATGCGATCGACATTTTGAATATAAAAACACGAATCTGGTTCTGCACCTTGTTTCAAATCTTCACGATTGAGAGTCGTCGAACCAAATCCCTTAATTTTCATGTCCAACTCTTCAGTCAAAGCTGTAACAATCCGTTTTAGCAAACAGTTAATAGTTTCATGCAAGTCTGATGGCATGATAATTTCTAAGACTCCTTGAGAATAAGAAAATCGCGAGGATCTCTTGTCTCCCGCTTCTGCTAATAAGCTTTCGTAGGTCTGCCAACTAATATTAGATAATACTATCCGTTGTGTAGTTTTTTCCGGCGACGGCTTAATGGGCGTAACTAGCATATTTTCCCACTCCCCAGACAAGTTTCGATTTGAGATTTGAGATTTTACAAGGTTGATCGGTGCGCATTGCACACCCTACAAACTATTGTGGGGTATGCTTCGACGCTGCCCCGAATATGCAAGTTAAATGTACAACAGTTTGTAGGGTGCTATAAGAGCGCACCGGCTCATCTTGTAGGGTGCATCAAAAAGCATTGAAAAAGTCAACCAGTACGCATTTCGATGGGTATCAAAGTCAACTGGTGCGCAGTGCACACCCTACAAATTACCAAATTTCAAGCATTTTTGGCACTAAAAAGCAAGCTGGGCACACACGCCAGACAGGGCTGGGCTTCGACGCTGCCCCGAATATGCAAGTTAAATGTACAACAGCTTAGAAAGGAACTTAATTCAGAAACAGGTTTATTAAAGCCTGAGACTTTCTATTTACGAGAGAACGGGACAGACGGGGCTCGAACCCGCAACTTCCGCCGTGACAGGGCGGTGCTCTAACCAATTGAACTACTGTCCCTCGTTTTTGCTTGTTTTTCAAGCACAATCTCTATTATGCCTATGACCTCACCTTTTGTCAAGAGGTTTTTTGAACTTTTATTTTGAAGCCCAAAATTTGAGTCTCTTGCAGGGGACTGAAGTTGTTGTCGCTCACCAAAATCAGACCTCTGCTAGCATCGGCTAAGTCGGGGCCAAATGTCAACCCCTCAATATTGTCTAGAGGAATTTTCAGGGTTTCCAAATCCAGCAACAGCCGTTTTTTAGCGGGAGTAACCTCGCCCAGACGGGTTTTGAGGCTTGCGAGTGATTCAATACGATCGGCTTTTTCTAAGGAAATCTCAAATAATCTAACAGTAATCCCGGTTTCCAGGG
Organism: Microcoleus sp. CAN_BIN18; assembly: GCA_026786085.1. Taxonomy (GTDB): domain Bacteria; phylum Cyanobacteriota; class Cyanobacteriia; order Cyanobacteriales; family Microcoleaceae; genus Microcoleus. The sequence continues at coordinate 4,308 of JAJAYT010000197.1, forward strand.
AGAAGGCGCGCTCTAAACTCAGCAAGCGATTTTCGTCGATCGCCAATAAATCCACTAAACCGTTGCTAGTTAATTTTCCCACAGGATTGGCACCAGCGGGTAGCGGTTCGGTGATGTAGGCAAAGGAGGCATCTGGATTGCCGTTCACCGCATCGTAGCGCAAAATCCGGCACGGGCTACCGTTTGTCAGCGAAGGTACTGCGCCATCTTGAACCAGGGCGTTTTCTGTGGCGGCGAATAGGTATTTGCGATCGGGTGTTAAAGTCAAGCTTTCAAACGCTAAATTGTTGCGGATGCCTCTAGTGCCTTTGTCGTCGGGCAAAAATAGGTCAGGAATGGGCAGCGTTTTGAGGATTTTACCATCCAGGGAGAATTCTTTGATGAAAGGACTGATTTTGCGATCGACATCTCCCTCCGAAGACACAAACACACTATTGCCAGTAAAAGCTATCCCTTCTGGATCTAAACTGAATTCTGGAAAACTCTTGCCGTTTTCATCTAGTAAAATTGTCACACCAGTAAAAACAACTTGTTCTTTTTCCAGTTTACCAGATTGCAAGTTTATTTTGAGAGTATAAAAGCGACCGGGAGCTTTGCTGCTGCGGTCATCAGAAATGGCATAATAAACTTGTTTGTCAGCATCATAAGTAATCCCAGAAAGTCCGCCAATTTCCGTACCTCCAAACGGAGAACCAGTCGGAAATATTGCTCTACCGATCAAATCTATTTGAGTAACAGCAAAAGATTGAGCCGAAATGCCGACAAAAATAGCAACGGTTGCTGCCATCAAAATGCCTAAAATAAATAGAATTAATTTGGCTGACTTTCGCATTTTACTAATAACTAAATTATGATCCTAAAACTCTCTTCAGTCCGCGCAGGCGGACTTAGTTTGTGTAGACGCGGTTTCAACCGCCGAGTTTTATCTTCGCGCCTTTCGCGTCTTCGCGGTTCATTAAATCATAGATTCATGATTGATGATCTAGCAAAAAATTGGTCAACCAATCCTTAACGATGTAAGTAGCACGACAGTCGTCCTCATTGTAGCGGACGATCGCCTCCAAGATCGATCGATCGCCCGTTTTGAGCCAATCATCGTACCAGCAGACACACTGAGCACCATTAGCCTTAGCATCTCGCCACTCAAAACCCAGCCAGCGGGCTATAGGTTTGAGCGCATAACTTTCTACCGGCATAATCGCTTTTTGGGTGACATATTTGTGGATATCTACAAAGCGTTTGAGCACAGGTTTCCACAGATATGCTGGCGTGTTGTAAAGTTTTGCCAGTCGCTTAAAAGTCTTGACTTCATAGTCGCAAAAGTGGAAAATGGGAGCAATGGGATAAGTCCACATTAATTCTAGGAATTGTTCCCAAGCCACTCCTTCTTCGGTGGCACTTTCTGCTAAAAATTTGTAGTATTTTTCCGTATTATTGTATCTGTCAATGACTAAGACTCCGTGGAGATAATCTAGATTTAATTCTGGTTCCGCTTCAATATCGAAGTATAGTTCAATAGGTGCGATCGGCAAAAACACTGATTGCGAATACGGAATTGGTTTTTTGCGAAGAATTGGCGCAGGTATAGAAAGTGCAGCAGATTTATTTTCTGTAGTCTTTACAGACACAATTTTAGCTATTACTAAACTATTCCCTGCAACTTCTGGTATTCTGATAAACTGATTAACCGCCGTCGCTGCCGAACCTCTATCCGTGACATCCGTTAAATCCGCGACAAAATCCGCTGCCGAACCTCTATCCGTGACATCCGTTAAATCCGTTACAAAATCCGCTGCCGAACCTCTATCCGTGACATCCGTTAAATCCGCGACAAAATCCGCTGCCGAACCTCTTTCCTCTCGCACAAACGGTTGATTCAAAAAAGTCGATCGCGCTTGCTGCACCACATCGACGGCTACTCCCGCCACAAACTCAGGATAACTCGCTAACAAATCAGGATTAGCATTAGCCAGAGACTTCAAATCAGTCAATCCTAGAACTTTTAGTATAGCATATCGCTTAGCCGTAACTCCCGGCAATAGCGAAAGATGTTTAATCGATTCTGCTTCCTCGTGACAAACCGTATACCAACCGCAAAGAGTACACTTTTGCCGAGAAATGAAAACCTCCGGTTTATGCCGATTTTCTAACATCTCAATGCACTCATCCAAAATCTCGAACATCTGAGGCATTCGCTGGTAGAGATTCACCGCCCAAAGTCCTTTTGTCCGCAGCATCAACCACGCAGTTTCGGGCATTTTTCCCTGCATAGAAGCTAACACTTGGGCGTGAAAAGCTGCGATAATTTGATAGTCTAGTTTTGGTTTTTTACTCAACCAAATATCGGCAGTAGCGTAACTCCAATTACCAAATTTGGAATCTCCCGGCTGTTTGATTAATAAGTGCGGGCGGCTGACAAGGGTGATTTCGGAAGAGTGCAGGATTGAGGAGGAAAGATGCACTGGAGTTTCGGGAATTTCGCCGATATCTGGCAAATATTGGCCGTCTATTCCTGAGATAGAAGCTGTTTCACCATTGGTTTTGCCCAATTCACCACAAAGGACTCCTCGGTAAATGCGATCGACTCCTTGCTGCATTAAACTCAAAGTAGCCGCCGCCCCAGCTTCCCAATCTCCTCTAGGATAAAATGGTTGTTGGTAAGTTTCGGATTCTAAAGTTTGCTGCTGGTATGTCGAACTGTCTCGCATCAATTTTAGCAGAAAGTCGCTTGGTGGATCTTGTTGTTTCCAATCTCCTAATGTATCTAAAAATGCTCGGAGATTACATCGCTGATAGGAAAGTAGCAGTTTGTCAGTTATTAACATTTAGTGTTCGCAAAGCATAGAATAGTTAGAAATCATTAGTCATTGGTCATTGGTCATTAGCCAGGAGTATTTTTGCGGCATTCAAACAGTATGTTTCACAACGACTTACTGTCCTCAAATAGCACTACAAATTCCCAAAAAAGATGCTACCGGAGGAAGAAAGAAGAAGATACCTTTTTTAGAGAGGTTTTAGACGATCGACATTTATGCAATATTAACGTTATCGATAATTCCCCAGAAAAAATGACAAAGGACAAATACCGGCAACAATTTCCAGCTTTGGCCAATAAAGCTTATTTTAACTACGGCGGACAAGGGCCGTTGCCTGAGTCTGCTTTAGACGCGATTTACGCAGCCTATAAGCGGGTGCAGCTTGGGGGGCCGTTTTCGGGGGAAATCGGTGCTTGGGTGGCTCAGGAGGCGATGCTGACGCGACGTGCGATCGCAAACGAGTTAGCTGTCCCTCCCGAAACGATCGCCCTGACGGAAGATGTCACCGTCGGCTGCAATATTGCTCTGTGGGGCATTGATTGGCGATCGGGCGACCATTTATTGCTTTCTGACGGAGAACATCCCGGCATTGTAGCTAGTGTAATGGAATTGCAGCGCCGTTTCAACATTGAGGTTTCGGTTTGTCCGTTGGTGGCTACTTTGAATGAGGGCGATGCGGTGCAGGTAATTGCTGATTATTTGCAGCCGAATACTCGTTTGTTGGTAATCAGTCATATTTTGTGGAATACTGGCCAAGTTTTGCCTCTGACTGAAATTGTGAATGTCTGTCATGAAACAGGAGTGAAAGTGTTAGTTGATGCGGCGCAATCTGTGGGGGTTTTACCTTTAAATTTGATTGAGTCTGGGGTAGACTTTTATGCTTTTACTGGTCACAAATGGTGGTGTGGCCCGGAAGGTTTGGGCGGACTGTATGTAAGTGCGGCGGCTTTGGCAGATTTGCACCCGGTGTTTATCGGTTGGCGGGGAATTGTGACGGATTCTAGTGCTAAAGTCCTTGGCTGGAAGCCTGGATCTCAACGTTACGAGATTGCGACTTCGGCTTATCCTTTGTATTCTGGTTTGCGAAGTGCGATCGCGCTACAACATGAATGGGGTACGATCGAACAAAGGTATGCAGAAATTTGTCGTTTGAGTAAGTATCTCTGGGAGCGTTTGTCGGAACTTCCCGATGTAGAATGTTTGCGGAAATCTGCACCGGAAGCGGGTTTAGTTTCGTTTCGAGTAACTAACGGGATGCCACATAAAAAGCTTGTCGATTTGTTGGAGAAACAGGGAATTATGGTGCGGACAATTCTCAATCCTGACTGCGTGCGGGCTTGCGTTCACTATTTTACAACTGAGGCGGAGATCGATCGGTTGACTGAGGGTGTTTTGGGTCAAACGGAAAGGATATAATAAGCTGAGATACTTCTCGGAGACAACAATTATGCAAGTCACAACCGAAGAAATTATTTATCCATGTAGCGACGGTCAACCAATGGCAGACAGCACAATTCAATACAAATTAATTGTCACCATCAAAGAAGGTTGCGAGTTGCTGTTTAAAGATGACCCCAACGTGTTTGTAGCCGCCGATTTACTCTGGTATCCAGTTGAGAGGAGAAATGACATCTCTCAAGCACCGGATATCATGGTGATATTTGGCAGATCAAAAGAGGATCGACGCTCCTACCTGCAATTTAGCGAAGATAATATTGCTCCCCAAGTCGTGTTTGAGATTCGCTCTTTCAGCGACAATCAAACCAAAATGAGCAAGAAATTTTCATTTTACAATCGCTATGGAGTCGAGGAGTATTACCTTTACGATCCAGCAGAAAACGAGTTAATTGGTTGGCAAAGAATTGAAGGAGTGTTAGAAGTAATTGAACCTATAGAGGGCTGGATAAGTCCGAGATTGGGAGTGCGCTTTGAGTTACCAGAAACAGGGTTAGAAATTTATCGACCTGATGGAGAAAAGTTTCTTTCCTATTCCGAATTAGATCAACAGCGAGAATTAGAGCGACGGCGCGCTGAAGAAGCCTCGCAGCGGGCAGAAGAAGCCTCGCAGCGGGCAGAACGTTTAGCAGCAAAACTGCGGGAATTGAACATCGATCCCGATAGTATCTAAGCCAGAACAACGAGCAGAAATCCGGTTTTTAAAGAAATCGGGTTTCTGGATAAGGCGAGCATCTCAGTTGACTTAGAAACGCTATACTAAAAGCAGACGGTGCTCGGATACCACTAAATTACAGTACAATCAAAAAAATGGTCTGGTTGAAAAAACATTTTTTAGATTTGCTAACCAAAGACGTGAAGATTATTTTGGGTTAATTACGGAGGTAAATAAACCATGAATTTAGAGCAAGCAGTTTTAGATAAGTTGCGGGCATTGCCCCCTGAACGACAGCAAGAAGTTTTAGATTTTGCTGAGTTCCTTCAACAAAAAAATATGCCTAAACGACCGCTAAAGAGTGCCAAAGGGTTGTGTGCTGACTTGAAAGTAGATATTACGGAAGAAGACATCGCCCAAGCCAGACAAGAAATGTGGGGAAATTTTCCCAGGGAGATTGTTTGATGCCCTCAGTCGTAGCAGATACCCATACCCTGATTTGGTACATTTTTGAACTACCAAGATTGTCGCCAACAGCATTAACAGCATTGGAACAAGCGATTAATGAGGGAAATTTTATCTACTTTTCCGCAATTTCAATTGTAGAAATTTCTTACTTGATTGAGCGAGGGCGTTTGGCAGGCGAAGTGCTGACACGAATTTTAAATGCTGCGGACGATCCAAATGTGGGGATTCTGCTAGCAGCTTTGGATCGCAATATCTCGGCAACTATTCAACAAATTGACAGGGCAACGGTTCCTGATATGCCAGACAGGATTATTGCCGCCACTGCTTTATATTTGAATCTTCCGTTAGTCACCCGCGACGCAAAAATTCAAGCGTTAACCACTATTCAGACAATTTGGTGAGTATGAGTGGAATCTGCATCGGTTGTCTATCTTGAGTGAAGCAGTCATTGATTTTCAGCCAACCACCCATCGATTTCTTCTCGGTTGCGATCGTAATAGTTCTCAACCGCTTGCAAATCCTGAAGGGTGATTCCTGGATAATTATAGAGAAGTTCAGCTTCAGTTGCGCCCTGTTGTTGGTAAGCCACAATCGTCCACACGGGAATGCGAGTATCGCGAATTCGCGCTGCACCGCCACAAATTCCTGGAGTTTTGTGAATGGGATACTCAAGGGTTTGGACAAATTTCAGGGTTGCTGCCAGCAAGTCATCAGGCAGTGTTTCAATGGTTTGGAGAAGTTGTTCTTTGATGGTCATCAGAAAATTCGGCGTAGTGTTAACGGAGGATTGCAATCCCTCCTTCAGCGGACGGCTTTACACTTCGGAATGCAGGGATTCGATCGTGTCACCAAACTTTTTTTAGGATATATCCAGAGTATTTACAGTATAGCTGCCCGGGAGATGGTTGACAAGGTGTTGGTTTTTAGTACAGATTTCGCGATCGGGGCGATCTAACTCCGAAAAATATTATTTCAAACTACGATATAACAGGCGTTGGTTTTTCGTTGGATTTATCTTATAATTTTTAATTATCGCATTTTACAAGAAGTAAGTAAATGAGTGGAAAATACACAAATATGTGATTTTTAATGGGATATTTTAGAGGGTGTGAGGGAAAGTGAGCGATTTTTCAGATGAGGAGATTTATCGAGAGATTGGAGCGATCGTCAGCCAGTACGATATCCTTAAATGTGACCTGTGTGCTAAAGCCGTGTTAAAATGGATGGCAGAAAATGGAATTGCGGGTAAGTTACTCAAGCTCAAAACTAAGTATAGAGAAGAATTCATCTTAAGTACACGCTTAGAAAGATCGGAAGGTACAAATGAGTCTATTACAACGAATGGAACGCACTACGGAGTTGAAGTACGCGGGCTAGTTTTTGATAATTTGTCAACTGAGGGACTGTCTAGAGAAGATTGGGTGAATGATTTTTCCTGTCGCAGAGGAGAGTTTATAGTTGAAGAATTAGAAAGTTTATAAAAGTGTTTCTGGTAAAAAAAGGAGAGTATTAAGATGAGCGGACTTTTTGAGATGTTGAATAAAATTAATAAAAAACCAGGAATGTATATCGGACGCGCTTCTGCAAGCGATCTTTTTATGTTTATAGTCGGTTATAGAACGGCTAGAGAAGAGTTGGGAGTTGAACCCACCGAAAAGGAAATGAAATTTTATGGTGATTTTCAACCCTGGTTGCAAAAGCGATATGAAGTATCAACATCAGGTTCATGGGCAAGAATAATCGAGTTTTATACTAACAATGAAGAACGAGCTTTTTATCGTTTTTATGAGTTACTTGATGAGTTTTTGCAGCGAGATAGCCATTCAGAAGTAGCGCAAGTTAAGGAAAAAGTTGGTAATGTAAAAACTGGATAGTCAATTGTCAAATTCTGGCGATCGATGCAGGATCGAAGAAACCTGGTTTTTTTCCCAATTTTCGCACTGTCACCATAGTTCGATCGTGTCACCAAACTTCATTACCCACAGCAACTCCACTATCAATTTCATTATGAAGGTTCTCAGGTGCGATCGGCTCGATCTCGAAAACCAGCAACTCTAGACAATTCGAGGCGATCGCACAAATCTTTATAGCGATCGCCCCTCAGTTTCAAGCTTACTTCTTCCGTTGAGCAGTAATTGAGAGTAATATTCAATTATTTAAGCTGCAATATTGGGTTTCCAGTGGTTGCGGATAGCTTGTACTAACAATCCTTCCCGGTTCCGTACTATTCCTCGGCGGCTATTTTTCTCAACTACAGCGATCGCATCTCGAACTACTTCAACATCGCTAGTTAGGATCAAAGTCTTTAGCCAAGGGTCAAGATGAAATCCAGCCATTTCCACTTCCTCCAAAATTGTATCAGACATAACTTTAAAAGTCGATGGTCGAGTTTTCGGAGAATTGGGGACAGTTTCAGCTAATGCTAGCAGGCGATCTAGATGTGCGATGCCATAAGCATCAGCAAATTCTTTAGCTGTCTGAATATACTCAATTAGTTGTGTCATGTTTATCTCCTGAGTTTTTCAAAATTTGCGGTGGAAGGCTTACCACTAAATAACAGCTTATAAGCTACTTTCAAAAATGTCCCAGAAAATTCTTTCCGGTATCATAAAAATAACCGGAAAAATTTTTCCGATGTTTTGACAACCCGGAAAAATATTCTAGTTACGCGCTAGTTATGGTAAGCTCAACAAGAGAGACACCAAGTTCTGAGAGGGGTTGGGATGACTGAGACTGTGAACTTATGGCAAAGCTTTTTAAGATTAAAGATAATTACTGATTATGATTTGAGCCGGACAGAGACAGCTATTTTTCTGGCTAAGTTTCCCAATGAAAACACAGTCAAGACTAACAAAGAGGTTGCAGATGCAGCGGAGGCAGAAGAAAATTCTGACATTCCGAGCGATCCTGAGAATGTTCGGCGGCAAATGTGGACTATATACAACGAGCGTTTCTGTCTAAAAGAAAACCAGGAAAGTTTTTTGGGTTGTCACAGCCAGAAAAGTCGAGATAAAGATGCTGCTGTTCTAAATTGCCTGAAACCGCAGTATTTAAACTGGCTGTCAAGTCAAAGGAGTGCATTCAGTACAGACGATCGCACCCCTGCTATTTCTGATAACCCTTTTATTCCTCATGCTGGTAAAGTTGACGATCCACAACTGTTTTTCGGCCGAGATCGGGAAATTAGGAAAGTGTTCGATTTTCTTAACAACAATGACAGTGTAGTTTTAATAGGAGAAGAAGGTATCGGGAAGTCTTCTATGCTATCGGCTATTTGTCAACAGGCTGAAAATCTCCTATTTTCGCCACGGAAGCCAATTTACTTAGACTTCAATCGAGTTCGAGATAACGATGACTTCTACACAGCTTTGTGTGAAGAAGTTGGCATCCCTAAAAGTTATGGAAGTAGGCTATATCGGAATTTAAAAAATCATAGATTGCTGCTGGCTATAGATAATATTGAAAAGATGACTAGAGAAGGTTTTACGCGCGAAGTTAGAGATAATTTGCGGAGTTTAGCTGAGGGGCAAAAGGCACCTTTGAAACTGATTGTAGCTGCTAGCTCAACCCTCAAGACACTCTTTAATGACGGTCAGGATGTCTCGTCATCTCCACTTGAAACTATTTGTCAACCAGAAAATATTAAGCCTTGGGATGAAGCAACAGCCCGTGACTTTATTCAAGCTCGTCTTGCTAGGACTTCGGTGCGTTTTACTGAAGAGGAAATCAGCCAGCTACTACAATTAAGTGGCGGTCATCCGCGACGACTGATGCAGTTGTGCTATCAAAATTATGCGCGATATATGGAGGATGTAAAATGAGCGATCGCAACACCGACGTTCCCCGTTTAGACTTAGCTCCTAAATTCAAGGGATCTCTTTCATTATCCAAGCCCATCGATTACTTGCGGTTATTATACTGGATGCTTTTCTTTCCCCAAGCCTTGCGGTGGTATGTCCAAAATAGAGGATCTATTCTAGAGAAAAACAAAAATTCTAAAAAATATTTTGGATTAGTGCTTAATTCCATATCTCGGTTACTGACACAAGTAATGATAGTCATATTTATGACATTATTAACTTGGAGTGTAATTCTTAAATTAATGAATTTTTCAGTAAAAATTGAACATATATTAGCCATCTTTTTGTTGAGTAATATTTTCTGTGTCATGGTCTTGGGTTATCTACTACTAATAATTCAAACAAATATATCTAAATTTAACCTTTCACAAACAACAAAACCTCTAACTATAATGATTCTTTTGAGCTTGAATTTAAATATGGCATTTTTTACAGTGAGTGCTATAAAAGAAGGATATACTCACCTGGGAGTTATCTTAATTTCAGGTATATTAGCAGGTATATGGTTGGGTGTAGGAGGTATTGCGACACTAGCCATTTTAGAGGTGGACGACTTAGCTATTATATTAGTTATTGGGGGAGTCTTATTAATGTCATTAATGCTTTGCTTGAGTCTGCCAATTGAGTTCAAAGTTACAGATATTTTTGTAGTTCTAAAAAGCCTGTTAGTTCGCGCAGTTTTTTTTGTTGGTTGTGTAATTGGTTCATTTCTAGGATTGCTGCGCCCAGATAACTGGTTTATTAAATTACCTATAACCAAAACATTATTTAAAACAGGACTTATGCAAAGAGTTAAAGAAAACAGCAGCCCAAGAATTTTAAGTAATGAGTTTAGTTCCCGATTTCCTGATTTTCTAATTTCTTCATCTCCCCATCTTACACTGTCTCAAGAATTGCCATCTGATTGTGTCTTTGAAATGCGTAAGCCTTATAGAAATAATCTAGACTTGCTTTTTCCTCGTGTAACTGTCCTGCCTAATCCCTATCTCACCGAGCAATTAACAGAATGGCTGCGACAAGATTGGGAGACAGGAATACATAATGC
>JAJAYT010000198.1 GCA_026786085.1 Microcoleus sp. CAN_BIN18
AATCTAAAATCTAAAATGGTCATGACTAATCGCAGCGCCAAATCTTAATCGTCTCATCCGCGCTGCCGCTGGCGAGCAAATTGCCCGAAGGTGCGATCGCCACCGAGTATACAGTACCCGAATGTCCCTTCAGAGTGCTCAACAACTCCCCCGTCTGCAAATTCCAAATATTAATCGTATTATCATCGCAGCCACTAACCAGAGTCAAACCATCTCGACTGATCGCCACCGAATCGCCCCGACTCACATAATTCTGCAAAATGTGCATCGCCTCATTCATGCCTAAATTCGCAACACCCTTTCCCTTCACAGAATTAGAATTTAAAATCCGCAACAAACTGCCCGTGTGCAAATTCCGCAGCTTAATCGTATAATCATTGCTAACGCTAGCCAGAGTCTGACCATCCGGGGCGATCGCCACCGAATTCACCCCAACATTCAACCCCGAAAGAGTCCGCAGTAACTTGCCGCTTTCCACATCCCAAACCTTGCTCGTCGCATCCGAACTGCCACTCGCCAATATCTTACCATCCGGGCTAAAAACCACCGCATTCACATTGTCAGAATGACCCCTCAAAGTCCGCAGCAACTCACCAGTCCGCAAATTCCAAATCTTAATCGTATTATCTGCCCCGCCACAGCTAGCAATTACCTGACCCTTCGGGTTAACCGCCACCGAGTTCACCTCCATAGAATGTCCCGAAAAAGTACACAGCAAATCGCCGTTGTACAAATTCCAAAACTTAATTGTTTCGTCCGAACTGCCGCTGACCAACATTTTTCCGTCATAGCTAATCGCCACCGAATTTACGCGATCGGAATGTCCCGTCAGAGTACCAATTAATGCCCCAGTTTCTAAATTCCAAATCTTAATAGTTTTATCCCAACTGCCGCTAACCAGAATTTTGCCGTCAGGACTAATCGCCAGAGAATTCACAAACGATGAATGTCCCGGGAGCGTGTATACGCACCGCCATTTCAGATTTTTAAATTTGTGAGCTAATTCTTTCGCCCGGTTAGATATCAGCTCAGCTTCCTCTCTGCGTTTGAGTTCATTCTCCTCCAAACGCTTGCGTTCCGCCCTAGCTTTTGCTTCTCGCAGCGCCAGCCGCCGCATCTCTCCCTTATAGGTTATGCGCTGCTGCTCCTGAATTTCTTTAAGAGTTTCTATATACGGCAAAACCCAATCTTTAGAAAACCATTCTTGAGCAAATTCCGCCTCTAAATTAAATAGCTGAGGTTCGTGAGTAAAATCGATATTTAAATAATATAAATCAGCTAAAAAAGCGGCTAATAACTTATGAATTGTCACAATTATTTGCCGAATAATCCGCAGACTCAGCTTCTCATCTTTCCCTTCAGCTTCCAACTGATGATAAACCTCTTCCCAATTCCAAGGCTGCATCGCCACTAGAGAAACGCTCTGATTGATGATGCCCCAAAAACCGACATGAAAATTCACTTCATAATCGCTGATATCGCTGTAAAGTATAGCTGTCGGAACGGGAGACAAAACAGTCTGCAACCGCTCCACATCAATATCAGAAATCGGCTTTTTGAAATAATCTCCGTAAAACTGAACCGGACACAATTCTCCGTGTTGGGGGTAGTGCTGGTTCAAAAAAGCTCTCAACTTAGCCGGCAGCTCGATATTCAGATTGTGGCGAAACGAATCCGGGCAATCTTGGCTAATTTTTGCGGGAGCAACTAACAACAGCAATCGGTGCTGCTGTTGCTGCAAAATTTGTTCAGTTTCCTGCCGGCTCAAATTAGAAAACCAGTTATCTCTGTCCCAGATTGTTTGAATTTCGCTCAGCTTAACTCGAATTGCTTCTGATTGAAACTCCCGCATTAACTCGCGAGAAAGCCGACTAATTGCCCGTTTATCTCTGACTTCTTCTGCTTTAACTCGATTAATACGTTCTTCCTTTACCCATTCTTGCTCTAAACTGGCGATCGCAATTAATTCTTGTTCTCTAGCCTGCTGTCGCTGCAAATATTTTATTTGTGCTTTAATCCAACGGGGTTCTTTTTTGATTTGCTGATTCAAAGCGGAAGAACCAGACGGCTCAATTTCTGCATAGCGTTCTTTGATAGCGCTTGCTCCCAATCTTTCTCCCAATTCGCAGGCTACAGGCTTCAATAGTTCAATTAGGGTATCTGAGACGGGGCGGGGTAAGGACATATCAGTTAAAACTTAAGGGCGATCGCGCGAGTCAGGCAGAGCCGCCCGGGACTCTTGCCGCGATCGCGCTTATTTGGGCGAGGAGCCAGCGCATCCGTAAGGCGTTTATCGTGCAGGCTTAGCACCTTGACTCAATCATAGTGTTTATACGGTTTACATTTTACCGCGAATATGATGCGAAAGTACCGATGGTAAAGACTTCAGGATAGTCGATCGACTCTGAGTTCCCCCAATCCGTTTTTTTCTTGCCATTTTTACTCGCGCTTGTCTATAATCGTACTTCAATAACATAATTACGGTATTCCGACCTAATAACCGTACATTCAGTAAAGGAACAAATACAATGAGCCCGTGGCAACACCTAACTCAACAATTTCACCGAACACAACAGCGACCAGTAGGCAAAAATCAATCGTTGACTGCACTTAAAAGATTTGTATCCCTATTCTTAGTGGGAATAACTTTAAGTTTGGCAATTGTATCCTGCCAGCAGGGAACCCCGAACAACCCCGCCGCCACTCCAGGCGGTGCTAACCCAGCAGCCAACAAAGGCAAAGTAGAATTAACCCTCGTTTCCTTCGCCGTCACCAAAGCCGCCCACGCAGCCATAATTCCCAAATTTATAGAAAAGTGGCAAAAAGAAAAGGGCCAAACCGTCACATTCAGCGAAAGTTACGGCGGTTCCGGTTCCCAAACCAGAGCAGTAATTGATGGATTAGAAGCCGACATCGTACACCTAGCCCTCGCCCTCGACACATCCAAAATCGAGAAAGCCGGACTCATCCAACCGGGGTGGGAAAAAGAAGCCCCCAACGAAGGCATAGTCAGCAAATCAGTAGCAGCAATCGTCACCCGCGAAGGCAATCCCAAAAACATCAAAACCTGGGAAGATTTAACCAAAGACGGAGTAAAAGTGATTACCGCTGATCCCAAAACATCAGGCGTTGCTCGCTGGAATTTCCTCGCACTTTGGGGTTCGATTATCAAAACTGGAGGAGATGATGCCAAAGCATTAGACTTTACTAGCAAAGTCTATAAAAACGTCCCGATTCTGACTAGAGATGCCCGTGAAGCCAGCGATGTATTTTTCAAACAAGCTCAAGGCGATGCGTTAATCAACTACGAAAACGAGATTATTCTGGCAGGTCAGAAAGGTGAAAAACTGCCATATACTATTCCCGACGTGAATGTGTCGATCGACAATCCGATCGCCATCGTCGATAAAAACGTTGACAAACACGGCAACCGCGAAGTCGCCGAAGCATTCGTCAAATTTCTCTACACCCCAGAAGCCCAGCGAGAATTTGCCAAAACAGGATTTCGCCCAGTAGATGCGACAGTCGCCGCAGAAGCAGAATTTGTCAAAAAATATCCCGCAGTCAAAACCCTATTTACAGCTCAAGATTTGGGAGGTTGGGGAGAAATTCAGAAGAAATTCTTTGATGACGGAGCCGCTTTTGACAAAATCCAAGGTTCAATTAAACGCTAATTCCCGAATTACCCTTTCGCAGTCATTACTTACTCGTTACTCGTTCCCAGGCTCTGACTGGGAACGAGTAAAATCAGCGTCTATCGGCGTTCATCTGCGGTTAAAAATCACCCTATGACAGTACCATCTCCAGCAACTAACGCTCAATCTCCGATCGCAAATATCAAAAGGGCGATCCTCTTCAAGGGCTGCGCTAACGGCAAAATAACATTACCTTGGGGAATCACCATCGGCTACCTCAGCCTCATGTTATTTCTGCCAGTCACAGCATTGCTGCTAAAAGCCAGCACCGCAAGCCCCAGTGAATTCTGGAAAATAGCCACAAGCCCGATCGCCCTTTCCGCCTACGATGTCACATTTGTTACAGCCCTAATTTCAGCATTAATCAACGGAATCTTCGGCACATTAATTGCGTGGGTATTAGTCCGCTACGACTTTCCCTTAAAACGGATTGTCGATGCAGCAGTCGATTTACCCTTTGCACTACCAACATCCGTCGCAGGTTTAACCATCGCCACAGTTTACAGCGATAACGGCTGGATCGGTTCGCTGTTTGCACCCTTCGGAATCAAGATATCATTTACTCGCTTAGGCGTAGGAATAGCCATGATTTTCATTTCCTTGCCCTTTATCGTGCGCACTGTACAGCCAGTTTTACACGAAATGGAAAAAGACATCGAAGAAGCAGCTTGGTGCTTAGGTGCTTCTCAATTTCAAACCTTCTGGCGAGTAGTTTTGCCACCGCTATTCCCATCAATTTTAACCGGAGTTGCCCTCGGATTTTCGCGAGCGGTGGGCGAATACGGTTCTACTGTAATTGTCGCTTCCAACGTGCCGTTCAAAGATTTAATTGCCCCAGTTTTAATTTTCCAAAGATTGGAACAGTACGACTATGCAGGAGCCACAGTAATCGGTACTGTCATGTTAGTAATTTCCCTGGCAATGCTGTTTACAATCAACGTTTTACAAGCATGGAGAAGACGCTATGACGGCTGATCTAGATTTATCAAAAAATTACCCAATTCCGCCTGCTGGTTCGTCACGGGGCAAAGACAAAGCCTGGGTAAAACCCACATTGATCGGAATTGCGATCGGCTATCTAGCTCTCGTCTTATTTATCCCGACTCTCAACGTTTTTTACCAAGCTTTCAAAAAGGGATTTGAGCCATTTCTGAGCAACTTAACCTCGCCCGATTTTCTGTCCGCAGCACAACTTACCCTACTAATTGCTCTGATCGTTGTACCTATAAATACGGTATTCGGTTTGTGTGCAGCTTGGGTAATCGGCCGCAACAAATTTCCAGGACGCACACTCTTAATCAGCATTTTAGACCTGCCATTTGCCATATCTCCGGTAGTTGCAGGTTTAATGATTGTACTGCTTTACGGTCGCCTTGGATGGTTCGGCCCGTGGCTGGAAACTGCCGGAATTAAGATTATCTTTGCTTTTCCGGGAATGGTGCTGGCTACTGCTTTTGTCACCCTACCTTTTGTCGCCCGCGAAGTAATTCCAGTTTTGGAAGAAGTCGGAAAAGAGCAAGAAGAGGCGGCGAAAACTTTGGGAGCAAATGATTGGCAAATCTTCTGGAATGTGACGCTACCGAATATTCGGTGGGGATTGCTTTACGGAGTAATCTTGACAAATGCTAGAGCAATGGGAGAATTTGGAGCAGTATCTGTGGTGTCGGGAAATATTGCTAAAAAAACTCAAACTTTGCCTTTGTTTGTAGAGGATGCTTACAAGCAGTACGCGACGCAAGCAGCATTTTCTGCTGCGGTAGTTCTCGGTTTGTTAGCCGTAGTTACCCTTGTGCTTAAGGAGATTTTGGAAAGGAAAACTAGCATTAAGGAGGTAAAGGAATAAAATAGAATCATGTGTTTTTGTGATTGCGAACCAATCGCAACTATCTGTAAACGTAGGGTGCGCACTGCGCACCTGATCTCGGAAACAAACAAACAGTATCCAACAGTTACTCAAGCTCGTCAACTGGTGCGCAGTGCACACCCTACAAAGTCAATCGGTTCGCACTGCGCACCTGATCTCAGTTTATACCGCAGTAAACGTAGGGTGCGCACTGCGCACCTGATCTCGGAAACAAACAAACAGTATCAAACAGTTACTCAAGCTCGTCAACTGGTGCGCAGTGCACACCCTACAAAGTCAATCGGTGTGCACTACGCACCTGATCTCAGTTTATACCGCAGTAAACGTAGGGTGCGCACTGCGCACCTGATCTCGGAAACAAACAAACAGTATCAAACAGTTACTGAAGCTCGTCAACTGGTGCGCAGTGCACACCCTACAAAGTCAATCAGTGTGCACTGCGCACCTTACCTCGAAAACAAACAGACATTAGGAGGCCACAATGTTAGATCAAAACAATAGCGAATCTGAATTTGAGTCGATCGACAATTTTCACCAAACTCAACAATCAGACATCCCTCAATCCGACAGCGGCGACACCAGACCAACTCAAACCCGCATTCGCCTTCGCATTCCCAAAGAATACCATCAGGAACCTGTAATCTCTAACCTGATTTCGGAACATGGTTTGAAGGTAAATTTTAATGCAGCTTTGTTGGGTGGAAAAACTACCGATGATGGTTGGTTTGATTTGGAACTTAACGGTACAAGTCAACAGATTGAAAGTGCTCTGATTTATCTCAATGATTTAGATGTGGAAATCTGGAGCAATTCCAATAATCCATCTGAGGAAAGTTGGTAATTGTTAATTGGTAGTTGGTTATTGGTTAGTTTAACTATCAATAACCCACAAATGATCGATCGGGACTTACGCACAAACTCTAATTTGTAGGGTGCGCAGTGCGCACCTTACACTATTGGTAGTGTCAAAATTTAAAATTTGCTTGATTCCTGAAACAACCAAAAATAATGATTTACATTTAAAACTGATTGTGGTATATTATCTAGCTGTGCTTACAGCAGTCAAAAAGCGCGTGCAAATCTAAAAAATTTTTTGTAAAAGCCGGAACAATATCCCCTCTTAAGGCTTCTCAACGATCAAATTCAGCGCTTTATTTTCAACAAGCATAAAAATGTTTGTTTGTCAATAAGAAACTTAGGTTAAGCAAGGGCGATCGACAATATCCTGACCGGAAAAAGATTGATCGCGGCTGCGCTTGGTTTGTGCTATGAATTTGATGTGTGCGTGTACCAGAGGAATTTAATCATGGAATTTGATAAAGAACGGAAACACCAGTTACTTTTCGTAGATTCAAACGTTAAGGAATACCAAAGTTTAACAGAAACCGCGAATTCCGATACAGAAATTGTTATCCTGAAGGGCGATCGCGACGGCATTGAGCAAATAGCTGCAACACTTAAACAGCGGAAAAACATTACAGCCGTCCATATTTTGTCTCACGGCGCAGCAGCCAGCTTGCAACTGGGAACGACAGAGCTCAATCTCAGCAACATTGAAAGCTACCGCAATTATTTAGAAACATGGTTTGCTTTACCAGCAGCCTCCGCAAACTCGAACTCTTCAACTACTGCTAAACCAGAAATTCTACTTTATGGTTGCAACGTCGCAGCCACAGAAGCCGGTGTCGCATTCGTGCAAAGGCTGAGCCAGCTCACGGGGGCAAATATTGCCGCTTCCGATAACTTGACTGGGAATGCCGCCTTGGGTGGAGACTGGGAACTAGGAGTTTCCACAGGCAAGATAGAGACAGTTGTGGCATTTTCCGCAGAGGCGAGAGAAGCATACAGCGGTGTTTTAGTCACCACATTTGCGACACTGCGAGATGCGATCGTCCTAGCTAATGCTTTGCCCGATGCTGACACCATCCCCATCACAGGCAACATCCTCCTAGCAGCGGGAGAAGTTCTGCCCAGAATTTCCAGTCCAATCACCTTTACCGGCGGTGGTTTTAGCCTAAATTTCGGTACTAACCGAGGCTTTTTTGTAGACAGCGCGCTAGCCGCAGTCAGCTTTTCCAACCTGACATTGACCGGTGGTCGATCGACCGGCGGTGTCGGTACGGGCGGCGGCGGTGGTGCAGCCGGCATGGGAGGCGCACTATTTATCAACAGTGGTGCTGTCACAGTTAATAGCGTTACCTTCAATGGCAACAGCGCGATCGGCGGTGCCGGCGGCGCAGCCCCTGTCGCTCCTGCGGCCGCGGGCCCGGGCGGCAACACAGACTTTGCAGGACTCTTTCCCTTCGTTGCCGCAGGTGGCCCTGGTCAAGTCGGCCTCACCGGCTTGGTAAGCAACGGCGCTGCAGGCGGCCCCGGCGGTACAGCCGGTAGTGGTGGCCCTGGAACTGGCGGATTGCCGGGAACTGGTCTCAACGGTGGCGTCGGTGGCGCTGGTGGCGTTGGTGGCGCTGGTACCGGTGGTACTAACGGCGGCCCTGGTGGCGTTGGTGGTGCTGGCGGCTTAGGAGGCCTCGGAGGCGGTGGCGGTGGTGGCGGTATCGGCGGTGTCGGCGGTGTCGCTGGTGTCGGTTTCGCAGCAGGTGCTGCGGGCGCTGGCGGTATTGGTGGCGCTGGTGGCTTTGGTGGCGGTGGCGGTGGCGGTGGTGTTGCTGGTGACGGTGGTGCTGGCGGCTTCGGTGGCGGTGGCGGCCGCGGTACATTAGGCGGAATCAGCACGATCGTCGGAGCTTTCACCGCAGGTGGTACTGGTAGCGCCACAGGCGGCGGCGGCGGCGCTGGTTTGGGTGGCGCAATTTTTGTGAATACTGGCAGTTTGACCCTGAGCAACAGCACTTTATTCGGCAACACAGCAACGGGCGGCGCTCCGGGCGCGGCTGCGACACCGGGTGCTGGGGCTGGTGCGGCGATATTTGTCAACAGCGGCGCTACTGCAACTCTGACTAACAACACGATTACTGCTAACGCTGCTGCTGCGACTGCTCCTGCTTTTGCTAACGGCGGTGGTATTGCGACTAACGGCGGTATTGTCAATGTCAGGAATTCGATCGTTGCTGGCAATACTGGCGGTCTGAGTCCTGACGTGTTTGGGGCATTCGCTGGCACCAGTATCCGCAATTTGATCGGGAACGTTGCTGGCAGCACGGGCTTCCCAGCGGCTGATCTATTGCCGGCGGCAGTTCTTCTCACGAGTGTCATCATCAGTCCTGCTGGATTGAACCAGGCTACAGCCGTTCCTTTCACCTATGCTTTGGCTGACAGCACTGCGACGGTAGTTAATCCGGCGATCAACGGCGGTAGCACTGCACTGGCAGTGGGGACGACTGACCCACGGGGTACTGGCTTTCCTCGGACGATCGGCACTGCGATTGATATCGGTGCTTATGAATACGGGCCCACAGTTACAGGGGTTAAATACAACGACCTGAACGGCGATGGTGTCAGACAGGCGGCTGAACCAGGTCTCCCGGGCTGGGTGATTTCTGTAGGTACGAAAAGCGCTACCACCGCAGCCGACGGCACTTACACTATCCGGGATGTCAAAACAGCGACTCCGATTACAGAAGCACTTCAAACTGGTTGGGTGCAGACTGCCCCCCTGACTCCCGCTTCTACAGGTGTAGTCGATGTTACCGGTGCTAACTTCGGTAATTTCCAGAAAACTTCGATCGCGGGCAAAACCTACACCGATGTCGCCGGCAACGCCGTTTTAGACGTTCCCACCGACACTGTATTAAACGGCGTTACCGTCACTTTATACAAAGACACCAATGCCAACGGCACGCTACAAGTTGGCACAGATACAGTTGCCAGCGCGGGGGTAGCAACTACGGGAGCCGGAGATTACCTGTTCTCTGATATCGGCCCCGGCAGTTACCTGATCCAAGCCACTGCCCCAGCCAACTCCAGCATCTCTTTCCCCGCTGCGGCAATTCTCGTTCCCGCCATCAGCGGTACTCCAGTCATCGGCCAAAACTTCGGTGTTTTCCAGAACATCACCGTCAGCGGCACCAAATTCACCGACCTCACAGGCAACGGCTTCAGTCCCGACGATACGCCCCTGAACGGTACTACCATTCGGTTGTTCAAGGATACTAACAATAACAGCACATTAGATACCAGTGATGCTGAAGTTGCCAATCAAGTTACCGGGACGCCAGGGCCTGCTCTTGGCAGTTATACATTTACAGGCGTAGGTAGCGGTCGGCACTTTGTGAGAGAAGACGTACCGACAGGTTTCTCACAAACCGGTGGCCCAGTTTCTTATACAATCAACCCCGTTAGCAACACTCCGATTACCGGTCAAAACTTCGGAAACTTCCAGTTTGGCAAGATCAGCGGGTTCAAATATAACGATCGCAACAAAAATGGCACGAAAGAGGCCACCGAACCAGTCTTAGCAGGCTGGACAATATACTCGGATGCCAACGGCAACGGCGTCAAAGACCCAACCGAAGTCAGCGCCGTCACCGATGTCGCCGGTAAGTACGAGTTCACCAACCTGCCATTCGGCAACTACAACATCCGCGAAGTATTGCAACCGGGCTGGATACAAACAGCGCCCGTCGCCAACGCAGCCACGCCTACCATTTCCAGCGCGTTGACGATCTCCCTTACCAGCGGACTCGACTCCCAAAACAACAACTTCGGCAACTTCTTTGAGTCGAGCACCATCAGCGGTCAAAAATTCAGTGACCTCAACCAAAACAAAATCAAGGATGCCGGAGAAGTCGGGCTGCCAAATTGGCAAATCTTCATCGACAGCAACCCAGTGAATGGAGTCTTCGATCAGGGCGAACTGACTACCATCACCGACACCAACGGCAACTACACCCTCACCGAAGTACCCGCAGGTACTTACAAGGTAAGGGAAGTCCAACAACAAGACTCGATACCTACGACTGCGCTCCCCCCCGACGTTACCGTTAAGGCCGGAGATAAAATCACGGGCATTGACTTCGGCAACTTCTTGCCCCAACCGGGTACTATCCGAGGTTTGAAGTTCCGAGATAGCAACAATAATGCCACTCAGGATGCCGGAGAACTAGGTGTACCCAATTTCCAAATTGTGTTAACCAAAGTGGTAGTAGCTGCAACCCCTGGTACTCCTGCTCCTGTTGCTGTGACTACCACCACAGACGCCAGTGGCAACTACCTATTCGCGAATCTAACGCCCGGAACCTACCGCGTCCGGGAAATCAACCAAGCTGGGTTCACCCAACGCACCCCCGACCCGGCGGACATCGTGCTCACCTCGGGTGCTATTGTCAGCGGCATCAACTTCGGGAACTCCCCGGCGCAGCCTATAACGACACAAACACCCGCGACGACACCAACACCGGCGCCGACACCAACACCAACGGCTGTAACGCCGACGCCGACGCCTGCACCGACGCCCGCACCAACGCCTGTAACGACGCCGACGCCTGCACCAATGCCCGCACCGACGCCCGATCCGTTACCTTCCCCAGGGCCGACTCCAAGTCCAGAACCGACTCCGAGTCCAGACCCCACTCCGACTCCCACCCCAGAACCGACAAATCTGGTTTGTCCTGATGACTTCCCCAGGATTGTGGCTCCCAATCTGCCTGCAACTCCTTCACGGGGTAATGTGATCAATGGCCCTAACGGCGACGATACGATCGTGGGTAGTGCTGGCAGTGACTCTATCTTCGGGTTGGGCGGCAATGATTTGATCTTTGGGCAACAGGGCGGCGATTACATCAATGGCAATGTCGGCAACGATACTGTCTACGGTGGCATCGATAACGATACTCTCTTCGGCGGTAAAGGCTTTGACTTGATCTTTGGCGATATCGCCGACGATACAATCTATGGCAATCGTGGCAACGACTCGATTTCTGGCGACCAAGGCAATGATGTATTGTACGGTGGCAAAGGCGACGATGTAATTTTGGGAGCTTTTGGCGATGATGTGCTATTTGGCGACCAAGGCAATGACACTCTCTGTGGCGGCGATGGTAGTAATACCTTGCTTGGCGGCGGCGGAGACGACTTGCTCTTTGGTGGCACTGGCGATGATTTGCTGTTTGGTGGCATCGGTAATGATACCCTCGTTGGCGGCACCAGCATCAATGGCTTTGTCTTGGCAGCAGGCGCAGGAACTGATACATTGATCAACTTCACGCCAGGACTTGATTTGCTCGTGTTGGTGGAAGGTTTGGAGTTCAATCAACTCTCACTTACCCAAACTAACGGCTCAACTGCGATCGCCAGCAACAACCAGATTCTGGCTATAGTGTCGGGCGTGCTTCCTATCCAGTTAACGGAGAGCAGTTTTATTTCACTGGTTTAGTCCCCACTCCACAGTAGCCCTGGAGACGGCAATGCCGTTTCCCTACCCCAAGATAATCGTAGCTGGCGGGGCCCGACGGCCATCACTCTCGAATGATGTAACGCATCGTCAGACTAATAAGGACACGGCGCCGTGCCGTGTCCTGACTGTGGGTAATCGCTAGAAGGGGAACGAATTATCGTTCCCCTTCTTTGGTTAAATTTGTTCGAGATATTTCAGCAAGTCAGCCATTTCTTGCGGGCTCGGCTGAAACTGTGGCATTGGCGGGGTTCGCCCGCTGGTGACTTGGCGGATCAGCTCGAATTCAGATTTGCGATCGGACACTCGATGCAAGTTGGGCCCGACTTGACTGTCTGCAACGGGTATATGACAGCCCGCACAGTTCATTTGAAAGATGGCGGAACCCTGAAACTGGTCGCCCGTGAGGGATAGTACGCTTTTGACGTAGGGATCGGCGACTTGAAACTGACGAATTGTCAGACTCGCCAAGATGATGGCAAGCAACAGGGCGATCGCAAATATGGCAAGTCGCTCGATCGGGTTTTTAAGTTCATTCGTGGCAAGTTGGTGATTCAAAGGATTTCAATTTTAAAAATAGTATCTACAAGAAAGTTTATTTCTCATAACATAGCTTAATCCTTCCCAGCGGGGAGATCAAGCCTTGAGAAGCCTTGAAGGGCGTTTTTGCCAAAATTAATCTGTGTAAGTGCTGGTAACATTAAAAATAGGTTGTTAAATCTTAACGTTAAGGAGCTCTCATGGTAGAACCGCTACTTTCAGGTATTGTTCTGGGTCTAACCTTTGTTACTCTGGCGGGGCTATTTTTTGCTGCTTATCAGCAGTACAAGCGTGGCGATCAGTTGGGTATCAACAAATAAAGGGGCTTAAAGTCCCTCGGTGAAGGGGAAAGAGGGAGATTGGGAGAGGGGGAGATTGGAAAAATCTTCCTTCTTCCTTCTTCCTTCTTCCGTCTTCCTTCTTCCTTCTTCCTTCTTCCTTCTTCCTTCTGTCAACTGTATCGATCAAGAATCGCAGCAGTTTCCAGCCCAGTCTTTTCCCAGCTAAACTGTTTTGCTCTAGCCAAACCTAGTTCCCGCAAGTGCGATCGAGCTTTAACATCCGTTGCCAGCTCTTGCATAGCAGCGGCTATTTCCGCGACGCTGTGGGGATTGACCAACCATGCTGCACTCCCAGCCACTTCGGGCATCGAAGATAGGTTAGAGGTGATCACAGGAGTGCCACAAGCCATTGCTTCGAGGACAGGGAGACCGAATCCTTCCCAAAGACTGGGAAATACCAGGGCGATCGCCCGGTTGATGACTTTGGGCAAATCAGCCGCGGGGAGGTAATTTAGGAATTTTACGCGATCGCACAATCCCAATTCTCGCACCTGCGCCTTCAGCAGCGGCGTATAGCGTTTATCCTCCGAACCTGTGATCCACAATTCGTACTCGGAATTATTGGGCAAAGCCGCAAACGCTGCGACAACTCGCTGCACGTTTTTATGGGGATTGTGGCGGCCCATATAAAGGAAATAATTGCTAGTTGGCAAGTCGAGAAACTTAAAAAAACTGGCATCGTAGCCGGGAAAAATTCGCGTAATTAAAGAACTTGGAATATTACAAAAATTAGTAATATCATTGGCGGTTGATTCGGAATCGCAGATGATATGTTCAGCTTGCCGCAACACTTGCGGAATGTAGTAGCGGTGATAAACTGCCAAAGGATCGAAGCGGCGGGGAAATCGCAGCGCAATTAAATCATGTACTGTAATTATATATCGACAACCGGCAAATAGAGGAGCTTCGGGAATTGGCGAAAATAACAGGTTAGATTTTAGCTGTTTGTAAATTTTGGGAATTTGAGTTTGTGTCCACAGCAATCGGTTGATGTGTCCTCTGCTTCCTTGTTCTGGTGTGAGGTTTCCGGGGATTTCGTAGCAGTTATTATTTGGAAATTTTTGGGCTGTGAGTAAGGTTGGGTTGAGGGTTTTTAGGTGGGGAAATAGGTTTTTAGCGTAGATGGCTAAGCCAGTTGGTTCGGAAATTAGGAAGGAAAGATTAATTAGTAGGTTGGATTGGGAATTTAGCATAGAATAATATGAGGATTGCGGTTTTTGGCTGGGATTTTTTTTGATTAACCGCAGAGGGCGCAGAGGGCGCAGAGAGGAAGAAAGGGAAGATTTAAAGATATTGCTGTAAAATATTAGCGGTTGCTTTTCCGGTTTTGTTCCAACTAAATTGATTTGCTCTTGCTAGACTACCTTTTTTTAATTGCGATCGCACTTTTGAATCTGTGGCTACCGTTTGCATAGCTTCGGCTATTTCTCCGACGCTGTAAGGATTGACTAATAATGCCGCATCTCCGGCTACTTCTGGCATCGATGACAGGTTGGAAGTGATGACGGGTGTACCGCAGGCCATTGCTTCCAAAATCGGCAAGCCGAAGCCTTCCCAGAGTGTGGGAAACACTAGGGCGATCGCCTGATTCATCAGTACGGGCAATTGAGAATAGGGAACATAACCGAGAAACTTTACCAAAGATTGTAAACCCAATTGTTCAACTTGTGCGATCAACTGCGCTGTGTAAGCATTCGGAGGCCCGGCTAGCCAAAGTTCGTAGTTTTTGCGATCGGCTAAACTCCCAAAAGCAGCAATTAATCTTTCCAAGTTTTTATAAGGATCATGTCTACCGGTATAAAGAAAATAATTTTTAGCTGGCAAGTCAAGATATCTAAAATTAATATTATCACAAGCTAGGGGAATTGCGGTCATTTTCTGACGCGGAATCTGGTAAAAGTTAGCAACATCTGTCGCCGTTGCTTCAGAATCGCAAATAATATGTTCCGCTTGCCGCAAAACCTGCGGTATGTAGTAGCGAAAATAAGCAGTCAAGCGAGAGAACTTTTGGGGAAATCGCAAAGGAATCAAATCGTGCACTGTAACTATGTAGCGGCATTTGGAATACAAAGGTGCTTCGGGAATTGGGGAAAATATTAAGCTTGACTGCAATTGGTTGTAAATTTTAGGTAAGTTAAATTGAGTCCATAGCAGTCTGTTAATTTGTCCTTTTGGGCCTCGATCCGGTCTGATGTTGTCTGGGATTTTGTAGCAAGTATAATCGTCAATTTGCTGGGAAGTAAGTAATGTTGGTTCTAGTTTTTGAAGTTGGGGGAAGAGATTAGCGGCATAAGTCCCGATTCCCGTTGGTTCGGGAGTTAGGAAAGACAAATTGATTAAAAGTGGATTGGACACGCTTTGACTAAAAATAAACTTTAATTGGAAGAAGACAAGGCGGTTGAAACCGCGTCTATACAAACAAAACCCGCCTCCGCGGGTTGAAGATCGGATGGGGTTAAAATATGTTATCTTCTTTCTTCAGTCCGCGGAGGCGGACATCGTTTGTGTAGTTTGAGCTCTAACTCGCATGA
>JAJAYT010000199.1 GCA_026786085.1 Microcoleus sp. CAN_BIN18
AAATTATCCCCCCGGAAAATGGTATTTTTACGAGCAAATATTACGAGTGCCAATTTATGTAATATTTCAACCTGCCACAGGAATGCTAGAAATTAACCAGTTGAATTCATCAGGAATGTATGAATCACATCAGCCAGATCCAAACGGCCGTTATTGGATTCCTGGAGTTGGATTATTTCTGGGTATTTGGTATGGCACAAAAGCCGAAAGAACCGGATATTGGTTACGGTGGTGGGATGAAAGCGGCGAGATGCTATTGTGGGGTGCAGAAATGGTAGAAAGAGAAAGGCAAGAAAGAGTAATCGCTCAACAGGAGACCGAACAAGAACGAGAACGAGCCGAACAAGAACGAGAACGAGCCGAACAAGAACGAGAACGATCGTCCATATTGGCCGCACAATTAAGAGCATTAGGCATTGAACCAGAAGCTTAAAAAATAGGCGATGCTATTCGATCGAAAATTATTTTCAGCAGTTTCACCGCATTCTTACTAAGAGGTAAAATACCATGACACTCAATCCAATGCAATTCAAAATATCCTGGGAAAAATTGCCAAAAAATCTCATTTTAGAGGAGCAACCCCTGCAAGATATCGACCAGCCTTTGCTGGCCGCCGCCTTACGGGAAAGCTTAGAAATTGCGGGGCTAATTTTGGAGGGAACATTAGTTGCATCTCATCTGGCGATTTGTGTAAATTTTAACGATCAGCTAGTTATAAAAACTCCCGATCTGTTCTATGCCACAAACGTACAGCCCCTTCCCGATCGAGAAATTCGCCGCAGTTATATCCCCAACCTAGAAGGAGATATTCCGGCAGTTGTCATGGAGTTTTTGCCAGACAATCCTCCTCGTTATCAGGATGAATATTCTGCCAAACAAAGTTATATCCCCGGAAAATGGCATTTTTATGAACAAATATTGGAAGTTCCAATCTATGTAATTTTTCAACCTGCGATCGGATATTTAAAAGTATATCATTTGGATTCACCACCAGACTATAAAAAACAGCAACCCGATGCAACTAATCGTTATTGGATTGCAGGAGTTGGGCTATTTCTGGGTGTTTGGGAGGGAACAAAAGCCGAAAGAACGGGATATTGGCTCCGCTGGTGGGATGAAAGCGGAGAGATGTTATTGTGGGGTGCAGAGATGATAGACAAAGAAAGGCAAGAAATAGCAATTTTTCAACAACAAGCTGAACAAGAACGAGATCGATCGCAAAAATTAGCTGCACAATTAAGAGCAGCAGGCATTGAACCAGAAGCTTGATACAATAATTAGAAATCAAAAATCATCACACTGCGATTTTTCATTTCTAAATTCATCTGCGTTAATCCGCGTTAATCTGCCAACATCAGCGGTTAACAATTACATTCAGGAGACATCAAAATTGGGAAGAGTTAGAGTTCGGGAACACGTCAATCCGCTGTGTCGTAAATATCAAGTATCCGCCAGTGCCCCGGATTGGACTAAAATCTATGCCGACTCAAGTTTGCCGCTGCATTTAGATATCGGCTGCGCCAGAGGACGGTTTTTGTGGCACATGGCGCAAGTACAAACTGATTGGAATTTTCTCGGATTAGAAATTCGGGAACCTCTGGTAGAGGAGGCGAATCTTTGGCGGGACGAAAAAGGCTTGACAAATTTACACTATTTGTTTTGCAATGCGAATAGTTCCCTAAAGCCAATTTTAGAAACTTTACCCGCTGGTATTTTGCAGCGAGTCAGCATTCAATTTCCCGATCCGTGGTTCAAGAAAAAGCACCACAAACGGCGGGTGGTACAGCAGGAATTAGTCGGCGAGTTGGCGACTTATCTGGCAATTGGTGGTGAAGTCTTTATTCAATCTGATATTGAGGAAGTAGAAGTCGAAATGTGCGATCGTTTTTCATCTAACTCCACTTTTAAACGCGAAAATAGTGGCGAATGGTTAGCAGAAAATCCCCTGCCTGTTGCTACTGAAAGAGAAATTGCTACTCTCAAACGCGGGGAACCAGTTTATCGAGCACTGTATCACAAATAATGCTATCTTATCTCATCGCTAAGGATCGCAAATTAAATAATTTACACAAGTTTGTGGGATGTCCCGCCCGTCCATAAAGAACGGGCGAGACATCCCACAAGAATCATCAAATTGTAAGTTAAGCTGTCGCGCATTTGAATTGTATATTTAGGGCGGGCGGGACACCCCACAAGAGTTTGATTATTTTTTTACATACAATTTAAATGCAGAACAGCTTATTTAATTCTCTTTGCTAAGGAATGAGAATTAAATAACTTCCACAAGTTTGTGGGATGTCCCGCCCGTCCTTTTTGAACAGGCAGGATGCCTGTTCCACAATAAGAATTAAAATTGTAAGTTATCTAATTCTCATCGCTAAGTAATCTACTTGATGAAAATCGTAAGGTGCGCACTGCGCACCCTACAAAGTAGAATCTGTGGATAAATCCTATTAAACCCAAGAAGGCAGCCACATCCTAATTTTCCATTCCATTTGCGACAAAGGCAGTCCCAAATAGATCGGCATCCAGAAAATAAACGCACCCAAAACGAGAAAAATAATTGTTACTCCCATCCCTCGGAGGCGAGTTTGAGGGCTGTGCAACCACCTGTCTGTCCACCAAGCAAGGGCTAAAGTTGCATACACAGAACAGCCCATATAATGATACAAAAATACGCAGCGAGTTACCTTGACCCAGGGTAGTAAATTAGCGGCCCAGTTAACTACTAAATATAAGGTCATCCACATTTCAGCAGTTGGCGGAAACAAAATCGGCCGCTGTTGTTCTATTGCATCAACAGAAGTCTGACTGCGCGTTTGCAGCCACACCCAAATCCGGTGAACTAAAACTCCGATTACGAGCACTAAAGCTAAGGTTGACAGCCACCACAGGAAAGGATTTCCCATCGCGTGAACGTCAAAGATTACCTGATTTACACCCGCTGGTAAAGCTGGCAAAACCGGATCTGGTTGTCCATTGTTGGTAGCAGTTTTGTAGAAGTAAACTATGGGGCGCAGCATCAAAGGCCAAGTGTACCACGCAGAACAGTAAGGATGCACGTCTGGCCCGCTTTTAATCCGTTGGTGATAGGTCAAAATTTCCGTTTGCATCTGCCAGAAATTGGGAGTTGGATTAAGATGCAGGTGAGGAATCCAGGATATGCTGTAAACTAAGATAGGAATCACAGCTAGACTTAACCATACTTCTATAAAACTGAGTTGAGTCAATTTTTGTAGCGGACTTTCGGCAGGAATTAGAGCTGAATTTATCTCGCGGCTCTGTTCTTCATCTCCATTGTTTCCCTGAACAAAACTAACTGCCCAACCGCAGATTAAAATGAGATAAGTACCGAAAAGAAACCACAATCCATTCCATTTGATAGCAGCAGAAGCGCCGAAGCCTATCCCGGCTAGTATCAGCCAAAGCCAGCGCTTTTTGCCTTCAGATTCTACGGATTTTAAAATAAATAATTGACCTAAGATTCCAAACAAAACTAAATAAATATTGTTGAGGGCGTAGCGAGACTCAACCAAAAACAAACCGTCGCAGGCCGCAAACAAAGCGGCAAGAAAAGCGTAACTAGGGCGCCGAAGGAGCTGATAAGCTAGGGCTCCGACAACTAGCGGAATCAAGGAGCCTGTGAGAGCGTTGAGCCAGCGGTAATCCCACGGGGAAAGCAGGGAGCCAGCCATACTGTTGACGGCGGTTTTGCCGAAGGGAAGGTGAGTACCGATCCAAATGCCGATCGCAATTATGTATTGACTCAGAGGCGGGTGAGCGTTGAAAAAAGGAGTTTTTGTCAGATAATCGTTGGCAAATTTAGCGTAATAAACTTCGTCAAATACTAAAGTGTTAAATCGCTCTAATTCCCAAAACCGCAGACTTAAGGACATGAGGAAAACGCCGAGCATTCCTAGGGAAAAAACCAATGTTGATTTGTTGAATTGTTTTTTGTTTGCTTTCATAAAGGTGCACCGAAAAGATAGTAGATAGTAGATTTGAGAGCGCTCGCTAATTTTAAAATACTGAGTTGAGAATAGCGTAAACATTACAATTCTGACTTTTAACCTTTGCTGCGGCCAACCCTGGGGCGATCGCCCACAAAAATTAACCTAACATCATACCAAAAAAAAGCGGCTCCGCTTCCCGCAGAACCGCCGTCACAGAGGATGAAAAATCAAAACTTAACGGACAGCACCCTGTACTGAAGGTGACTCAATTGTCTTCATGAAGTACAGTTTCACGAACTGCCAACCGTTGGACAAATACAGAGGCAATTTTTGGAACAATTGCAAAACTTTCGGAGTATTAGACTCAACAATCGCGGTTAATTGCTGATTGTTCTTGAGGCAAATATCCAGCCGTTCATAAAATTCTGGATTGTTCACGTCGAGCATCACGGGGAATACGCGGCCTGCTGTTTCGTTGGTCTTTTTGATGACTTCAATGTCGTATTCGCGAGCATCGAGTCCGAGCGATCGATAAAAACCCGCTCTCTGGATATCATTGAGATACATTGTCCCGAATACCGACAGCAAGAAGAAGCGGCACCACAGCTTAGCGCGCCAATCATTCAACATCTGAGGCTGAGCTCTCATCACCGCATCGAAGAAATCTCCGTGGCGGTTTTCATCCTGACACCAATTTTCAAAGAATCGGAAAATCGGATAAATCTGATCTTCAGGATGCTCTTTTAAGTGTTGGTAAATTGTGATGTAGCGCCAATAACCGATCTTTTCGGACAAGTAAGTGGCGTAGAAAATAAACTTCGGCTTAAAGAATGTGTAACTGCGGCTCTTTGTCAAGAAACCTAAGTCTAGAGACAAACCAAAGTCTGCCAGCGCTTTGTTTAGGAATCCGGCGTGGCGCGCTTCGTCGCGGGACATCAGGTTGAAACCTTCGGCCAGCACGGGATTTTTTCCTTTGAGCCTGCGTCCCAATTCTTTGTAAAGCAAGAAACCAGAAAACTCAGCGGTGCAAGAGCGTTCCAGGAATTCAATGAACAACTTGCGTTTTTCGCCGTCGATGTGTTCCCAAGATTCCTCAAACTCGGCATCTCGCACGAAGTGGTTGCGGTTGTAGTCAACGCGGAACTCTTTGATAATTGCTTCGAGTTCGGCTTCGTTTACCGAGATGTCCATTTTGGCCATCTCGTCAAAGTCTGTGGTGTAAAATCTCGGCGTGAGAATAGTTTCTTTGGCTGGAGTTTTCGCTTCTTGCTGTTCTGCAAAAGCGGGT
The DNA here is from genome assembly GCA_026786085.1 of Microcoleus sp. CAN_BIN18. Taxonomy (GTDB): domain Bacteria; phylum Cyanobacteriota; class Cyanobacteriia; order Cyanobacteriales; family Microcoleaceae; genus Microcoleus. Next base: position 5,242 of record JAJAYT010000199.1, read on the forward strand.
TTTTTGAGGGAATCTACCATATGTTTATTGGATTTTTGCTTATAATTGCTCGCTCGTTTGAAGTGTCGGGTACTGGGGGCGATCGCGCCCATGTATGTCCGACCAGCGCTGTGCGGCGCACGGAGGGCGCTTGGTGTGGAATTCAGGTCAATGCTGAAATTTCCACGCCTTCCAGTTTACCAAGCTCTCGCTCCTACAAATATGTTGCTGGCGTTAAGAATTGCTACGCACAATTACTTATGGGCTTTGAGACAGAAGATAGAAGCAAAGAAAATTCTGCTTTTTGTCACTTGATATGATAAAGCACAAATAAATTCCCGTGTCAAGCTTTTGAAACACCCGATCGCCAACTACAAAATATATATTGAAGGAGTGCAATAGTTAGAATAACCAGGCAGGACGGTCATAAAATGAGCAATTTAGGTGTTAGTTACCTTTTATGGGCAGCTTGTTTTTTCGGCCCCTTTGGACTCCACCGCCTTTATAACGGCAAGATTGTCACGGGGTTGCTGTGGCTATGTACCTTTGGCTTGTTTGGGTTCGGGCAATTGTTTGACTTGCTGCTGCTCCCGAACATGGTGGATGAACACAATGCTAGTTTCAGGGGCAAACTTGGGGTATCTCCTGAAGGTATACCGCTATATCCGATCGGCGGGGCGATCGCCTCGACATACCCGAAGCAAACCCCGGAACAGTTAGGGCTTAAACTGCTGAAGGCAGCTTATACCAAGAATGGCAGATTATCTGTCACTCAAGGGGTGATGGCAACCGGCGCGACTTTTGCGGAAGTGGAAGAGGCTTTCACAGCAATGCTGAAAACGGGTTATGTCAGTATTGAGAACGATTCAGTAACTGGCGTCGTACTCTACCACTTTCACGAACTCTAAGCTGCGGCGAGTGGGAGAGTCGGACAATCTTCTTCTCCCTGATGACGAATACCTTTTGAGGAATGCCATTTTTCTAGTCAGCATTGCTGGCAAAATCGGCTAGAATATTTGTTTGTCTATACAATCCGAAAGTATTTAGCGTCATGGCAGTTCCTAAGAAGAAAACCTCCAAATCCAAGAAGAATATGCGCAAGGCCACATGGAAGCGCAAAGCTGTAGTAGCAGCTCAGAAAGCTATGTCTCTGGGCAAATCTGTTCTGACTGGGCGTTCCAACAGCTTCGTGTATCCCGGCAATGAAGAAGAGGAGGAAGAATAAAAATGGAATATTGGGCATTGGGCGAACCCGATGCCCGATCGATCAATCGATTTTGGCGGCTGGTAAAATCAGCATGGCATCGCCAAAGGAATAAAAGCGGTACTGATGCTCGATCGCCTCTCGGTAAAGTTCCAACAGCCGAGACCTTCCAATCATCGCGCTTAACATCATCATCAAAGTAGAGCGCGGCAAATGAAAATTGGTAATCATCCCCTCTACAACGCGCCACTTGTAGCCCGGATAAATATACAAATTTGTCGGGCCACAAAAAGGCTGCAAGGAAGAATCGCCGCTCGCCGCTGCTGCTCCCTCTAAAGCTCGCACTACTGTCGTACCCACGGCAAAGATCCGCCCGCCTCTGGCTTGAGTTGCGCGGATTTTTTCGACGGTGGCGGCGGATACTTCCACCCATTCGTTGTGCATTTGGTGAGTCGTTACGTCTGCCACTTCCACCGGGCGAAACGTCCCTACTCCGACGTGCAGGGTGACAAAAGTTTTGTCGATTCCCCGCTGCTCCAAGCGGCTGAACAATTCTTCGGTGAAGTGCAGGCCTGCTGTGGGGGCCGCCACCGCCCCAGGTTTTTCGGCATAAACAGTCTGATACTGTTCCGGCGAAGCTTGGGACTTGTCGATGTATGGCGGCAGGGGTACATGGCCGTATTCGTCCAAAAAGTTGACCAGATTGGTATCTTTGGGGATGTCAAACTCTAACAGCCGTCCTCCTGTTGCTTCGTCCCTCTCTATAACTGTCGCAGTCAATCTAAGATGCTCAGGCGCGAGTGCCGCCACTTCGGGAAGGCAACAGCAAGGATTTGCTGCGGATTCTTCACTTGCTGGGGCGATCGGCTCAAACTCAATTTTTGCTCCCAACTTTAAGCGTTTCCCCGGTTTAACCAAAGCCAGCCAGCAGTTGTCCTGCCGTTCTTCCATCAACAATATCTCCACAGCCGGGCCGTTGGGTTTGTGTCCGAAAAGCCTCGCTGGGAGCACGCGGGTGTTGTTCAGTACCAGCAAGTCTCCGGGTTCGAGCAAATCGGGCAAATCCCGGAAAATCCGGTGTTGGTGGCTGCTGGGAGAATCTACAGCCAGCAAGCGGGAACTATCCCTCGGCACTGCGGGATTTTGGGCAATGTACTCGGGGGAAAGTTCGTAGTCGTAACCGTCCAAAGACCAGTCAATCTCTGTCATTGAGTGAATTCCTGTACGATCGATCTGTCAACTGGGTAACAAATTGGGTAAAAACCCCCATCCAAAGTCGGGTGCTTTTCCCCTTGTATTGACGGGTATAGTCCGCGAAGATAGATATGTAGCATTAGCTTTACTCATAAGGCTCATAAGGATCGTTTATGGAATACCTCTACTACATCGCCAATACTAGCCTTACTCTGAGAGTCGTGGATTACCTACGCGCAGCTCATCATCTTCCCTTGCAATTTATCACTGTTATTCACCAAATTGACGGCTGGGTCGTGAAGGTGAAAATGAGCCAATACTTAACTCCAGAAATGCACGGGGACTTTCGAGCTTTTATGAACGAACTCGGGATTCCTTACGATCCTGAAATTCGCTTGCAAATGGCACTTTGGAGTTTGGAAACGGGACAATCGCCGCTAAGCGTGATGCGCCGTTACCAGGTAGCCGTGGTTTGTCACGGCAGCCCCGATCGCCAGGAAATTGAAGCATTTCGCCAGCAATTTGTCAAGGGTCTCGGATATTGCCCGGAAACTCTGGCCTAGATTGCTACGCAGATCAACTAACTTTTATAGCAGAGACTCAAAAGCAGAACGTGTCCGAGTAAGCTATGTAAGCTATTCTGCATTAAAACTGTATGTTAAAAAAACATTTAAAAAAAATAAAACTCTTGTGGGGTGGGCGTCTCGCCCGCCTTAAATATACAATTTAAGTCCACAACAGCTGATCCGAAATGAATATTTCTTATTATAGTTGATAATTGCTGCCTTCGGATGATTTTCCCAATTTTTTTTTAATTAGATATTTTTAATTGCTAAAAGCCGATCGAATGTATTCTTGCAGGGTGAGCAGGTAATTTTCGGCAGTGGCGGATTGAGACTTTGTTGCTGTTAACGGTGGTAATATTTGCTTAGTCTTTTGTCGTAAAGGTTCGCACCTGACTAGGGCGACATCAAAGCGACAAGAATTATTTGCTAAATCTGGACGATCGCTTAAAAATATTTCGGCGGTTTGCCAGATTTTGGCTTGTTTTGCAGCACTAACAGCCAGGATTCCACCAGCATCCCAATTTCCCCGGCTGCGAGTTTTCACCTCGACAAATGCTAATGTTTGGCAATGGGAAATGGGGCATGGGGAATTTTCGTTACCTCTGTTGATTTCGGTTTCTCTATCTATTCCGAGTGCGATGATGTCAATCTCTCCCCAGCGACAATGCCACTGGCGGTGCAGGATTTCCCAACCTTGCTGCTGTAACCACTCGGCGACTAAGTTTTCTCCCAATGTACCCAAAGCCCGAGAGTTTGGGGATTGGGAGGCATTGGAGTCAGTAGGCGCGCGCTTTCTGGTAGAATTCAATTGTGAACTGTCATCGCTGCCCATTACCTTTAAATTGTATGACTTCTGGAATTCGCAAAAATATTTATACTTTCTTACTCAGCTTTGTTATTTTAGCAGTAATTGCCGCTGGGGCGATCGCGATTAATCCCGCACCTGCTTTCGCTTTGGATCACGACAAAGAAATCCTAGTCGGCGCTGATTTTACTGGGAAAGTTTTGACTGACGACAGCTTTAATAAAGCCAATCTTCGCAACAGCAATTTTACCAATGCAGATTTGCGCGGCGTCAGCTTTTTTGCAGCCAATCTGGAAGAAGCGAATTTAGAAGGTGCTAACTTCAGTGGCGCTACTTTGGATTTAGCTCGCATGATGAAGGCAAATTTAACTAATGCTATCCTTGAGGGTGCTTTTGCTTACAATACCAGACTCGAAGGAGCAGTCATTGACGGTGCTGATTTTACAGAAACACTGCTGCGAGATGATATGATCAAAAAACTTTGTCTGGTGGCAAAAGGTACTAATCCGGTGACTGGTAGAGATACTCGCGAAACTCTGTTTTGCGATTACTAAAAGGTTGGTTTTAGAAAGGACTGAAGTCCAAACGATCGAACCTGGTTTGTAGTGAGGACTTTAGTCCTTTTATCCCGGTTTGTAGTGAGGACTTTAGTCCTTAAGCCCAAGGCACGGATGTTAAATCGTAAAAATTAACTTGACGCAGCCGCTCTAATTCCTCTATCCATTCTTGTTCGGCACAGAGTTGTTGGTAATGTTCTATAGCAGCATCTGTTTTCTGCCACATATTCAGTGCAATCCGGCGCCGCTTCATGCTGATGATTTGCTCGATACAGGCAATGGCCGATCGAATTACTAAAGGTGCGCGATAAACGTTTCTTTGCGAAAACTCGTTCAAGTAAAATAAATGCGAGATTTGATTGAGTTGAGTGGGATATTCAATGAAACTATCTTGCAACTTCAATATTAACTCAGAAGGCTTTACTTGTAAAGACATTTTGTGTAATATTTCTGCATTCACAATCTGATGCCACAAAAATCTGTGGTGAGAAAGACTAAACTGCACGTCTCTAGCTTCTATTGCTTCTCTGACATCTTGGCGGTATTCGGGACAATGCAAATAAATCTGCAATAATTGCGCTTCTGCTTCTTCTAAAAGACTGCGGGCTACGGCAGAAAAGCCTTGTTGTGAGCTTTTGTTTTCACCACCACTTGCACGCTGTTTTCTCTGTTGTTTGCTTGGCTTCAGCTTGTTTCTAATTAACAGGGGCATTGTCAAAGATTCGTCTTGACTTTGCCGCTTAGCCCAATCGCTAACTACTTGATTCAGCAAGTTTTCGACTAGCATTTTTGTGAGTCGAAAATCTCCTTTGCTGAGAATTTCCGCACACTTTTGTAGGTAATGTGCTAGCTGATTGTCATCAGTGATATTGGTTAATAATTTAATGATTTTTTTCGTAACTTGCTGGGAAGTATCGGCTTGCTTCAAATCTTGATTGACGAGCATTTGTTGGAGTTGCCAGTCTATCCATAAAGGAGCATTTTCGAGCAATTCTCGATATTGTTCTGGGGAGTATGTTTTGAGGTATTCGTCGGCGTCTTTGCCGTCGGGAATGTTGAGTACCCGCAGTTGTACTTCTCCTTGGTAAGCGAGTTTTTCGATTTCTCCGATCGCTCTTTCTGCTGCTTGAGTGCCTGCTTTGTCTGCGTCAAAGTTGAGGATAATTTGTTTAGAATCAGTGTAGCGCAATAACTGCCGCACTTGGTTTAAACTTAAGGCTGTGCCGAGGGAAGCGACGGCGTTCGAGATGCCCGCTGCTTGAAGTGCGATCGCGTCAAAGTACCCCTCTACGACGACTGCGCGATCGGCTTTACCAATCGCTATTTTGGCTGTATCTAAGGCAAATAAAGTCTTGCCTTTATCGAAAAGTTCTGTTTCGGGAGAATTGAGATATTTCGGTTGTTCGTCGCCGAGAGCTCTGCCGCCGAAACCGATGACTCTGCCTTGGGTATCGCGAATGGGAATCATAATGCGGTTGCGGAAGCGATCGTAATAACCGCTGCCGCCTGATTTTCGTGGTACAATTAATCCTGCTTGTTCTACTAACTGCGCCGGATAATTTTTCTGTTCTACCAAATAACTATAAAGTGCTTCCCAACCTTGGGGTGCATAGCCTAATTGAAATTGTTGGATGGTTTCTTCGCTGAGTTTGCGATCGGATTTGAGATATGCTAATGGTTCTTCTCCTTGGGTTTGCCGCAAAGCGTGTTCGTAAAACTTGGCTGTTAGTGCTGAGATTTCATACAGTTGTTCCCGCAGAGAAATTTGGCGCTGCAATTCTTGTCGCTGTTCAGGTTCGACTGTTTTGACTGGAACTTGATAATTTTTAGCTAATTCTAATACTACTTCGCTGAAAGGGCGTTTCTCCAATTCCATGAGGAACTTAAAAGCATTTCCGCCTGCACCGCAACCGAAACAATAGTACATTTGTTTGGCTGGGCTGACGGTAAAGCTGGGAGATTTCTCGTCATGAAAGGGACACAATCCGACGAATTCTTTGCCACGTTTTCGCAAGACGACGCGGCCGGAAATAACATCTACTATGTCGGCTCTTTGTTTGACTTCTTCGATTGTTTCTGGATGCAGCCGGGGAAATTGCATAGAACTATTTTATGGTAATTGAAAGTATGTTTATTTTGAGATGGGGAGAGGGCGGATTTTGTACTCATCTTCTCGCTTGTATACGAGTGCTCTTAGCTGAACCCGCCCCTTGTATCTTGAAAGAGACAGGCGAGAGAACCGTAGAC
>JAJAYT010000200.1 GCA_026786085.1 Microcoleus sp. CAN_BIN18
AAGACACAGTGCAACAACAAAAAAAAAAACAGTTCGTAGTGCGCACTTTAGACCGAAAAAAGTCCGCGCAAAAAAGCCCGCACTACGAACCAATCCAAGATCGGCCCGATCGACCTCCACATTTTTGACAGCCGCCGAAACCTCTATGCCTGGAAATTACCCAAAATACGAACCAGACCCCAACGGGAACCCCAAAAGTGACGGTACGGGGACGCGCTGAACTCAATTTTTCAATCTTCTATTCGCCCCGATTTTTGTACCAATTCGATTGGTGAACTAAAGTGTGGCTGCACCAATTCCGATCGGTAAGTGGATAGTCTACTCGGTAGTGACCGCCGCGGCTTTCGGTGCGAAACGCAGCACTTTTGAGAATTAAGTAGCCAATATCCAATAAATTGCCAACTTCCCCCCAATTTCGCAAAACCGAGCTGTTTTGGGCATCATCTGGGGAAAAATCAATCATTTGTACTGGCTGCAAATTAAGCAAAGTTTGACTCAAAGGTAAAGAGGCAAATTCTTGCCGCCACATCTCAACTTGGACGATCGCACTTTCCAGATCGCTTTTTCCCCGGCAAATTCCGGCACTTTGCCAGACCAAATTCGGCAATTCGACGCGCAACTTGTCGATCGTCTCAATCTCCTGTTGTGAAATCGATTTTTCCCAGACTTCCCCTGCATCGAACTCATCTGGCAATGCCTTCGACTTTCCACCTTCTACATCGAAAAGTCCCATCTGCGCCCCAAAAACCAGACATTCCAGCAGCGAATTGCTCGCCAAGCGGTTAGCACCATGTACTCCAGTGCTGGCAGTTTCTCCCACCGCGTACAAACCCGGAATCGAAGTTTGGTTAAACGTGTCAGCCACAATCCCTCCCATCCAGTAATGGGCGGCGGGCGTGACGGGTATCGGTTCGGAAAAAATATCAATTCCCCAATCAGCGCACACTTGAATAATATTCGGAAATCTGTAGCGCAGTCGATCGACCGCAATCGATCGCAAATCTAGCCAAACATGAGGTTCCCCAGTCTTCTGCAAGTGGCTGAAAATAGCGCGGCTGACGACATCGCGAGGGGCGAGTTCCCCGCTGGGGTGATAGTCAAAAGCAAAGCGATATCCCTTGCTGTCCACCAAATGAGCACCTTCTCCCCGTACCGCTTCGCTGATCAGAAACCTCGGCGCGCCTGCTTTGCTGAGGGCTGTCGGGTGAAACTGCACAAATTCTAAATCTCGCAGCAGCGCCCCAGCACGCCACGCAATTGCTACCCCGTCCCCGGTACTTACCGATGGGTTGGTGGTTTGAGCAAAAACCTGTCCGCCGCCGCCTGTGGCAAGCACCACGGCCTCTGCTCGCAGCCATTTGACTCGCGAGTCGCAAATTGAGCTAATGCCTTGACAGCGCCCGGTTTCGTCTAGCCACAGGCTCAAAGCAAAGGCGGGGGATACGAGTTGAATGTTTTTGCGGCTTAATACTTTTGCTGTCAGGGTACTGATAACGGCTTTCCCTGTGGTGTCGGCGGAGTGGAGGACTCGGCGGCGGGAGTGGGCGGCTTCTAGGGTGAGCGCTAAATCTGGGCCGGTGCGATCGAATGCAACGCCCATTTTTACCAGGGAATCAATGCAGGCTGGAGCTTCTTCGACTAAAAATTTCACGGCTTCTAAGTCGCAAAGACCTGCTCCCGCAGCCAGTGTATCCTGAACGTGTAGTGCTGCTGAATCTTCAGGGGCGATCGCCGCGGCAATCCCTCCTTGGGCCCAATCGCTGGCAGAAACAGGCAGGATATTTTTATTGATCAAGCCCACGTGCAAATGTTCTGGGAGGCAAAGTGCCGTGTACAAACCGGCCGCGCCAGCACCTATCACCAATACGTCAAATTTTTCAGTCATAAGTCTGCCGATTTTAGATTTTAGATTTTAAAAGTAAATTTTAGATTGAATAATTGAATAATTTAATCTACAGATGAATCTGGATTTAAAGTAATGTCTAAAATTTTTTTCTCTCCACAACATCGGAGGCTTGTATCAATCTTTGGGTGCGCTCCTTTTTCAAGGCATTGGGTATCTGTCAGTCTGAGCATAAGCCATAAGCCATAAGCCATAAGCCATAATTCATGAATTAACAAAAAATTAGTTCTGACTAATGACCAATGACCAATGACTAATGACTAATGACTAATGACCAATGACCAATGACCAATGACCAATGACTCATGACTCATGACTCATGACTAATAAATTCAAAGGAGGCCCGCTGCTATCTAGTCGTAAAAACCGTTGTTCAACCTGTTGTCTCCTTCAATAAATATTGAGTCCACATCAGTTACGGTGAATTTGTCCATGTTAGCTTGCAGCACCTTTTTTTGAGGTTCCGTCAAGCCTGAAATGTTGAGTACGTCCTCAACTTCTTCGTAAGGAGCATTCTTAATAATTAGTCCAGCTAAAGTAGGATACAACCCTCGAAATTCCCGAAAGTCCCGGACGCCGCTATTGTTCAAGTCAATTTTTTTGCCGTATTCTGTGGCAAGTTTGTCATCGGCGCGATTTGTTCTAGTCGGAACGTCAAGCACTATCAGCGAGGATGGTGGCAAGACGTGACGGCTCAATGTGCCCGCGATCGCGCTCGTGTCTCCAGCCCATGCAAAGCAGCCCAGCACTAAGCCCAATACTGCCAATAGACGACCCAATCGTTTCATGAAGTTTTGTCTCCCAATTTCATACACAGCATTTATCTAGAGACTACCATTTTGCTTATGCAGTTTTTCAGATAAATCCGCACAGGCGGAGGACTGTTAACAAAATTTACATTTAGATGTTGACATCATAGACGAAATATGATATCTACCGAATTTGAGGCGATCGGTTAATTTTTGCTCCGCACCCAATTTTTTACAGATCAAGAACTCTTTCCTTTAGTTTTCAGAAAAGCGTTCAAGTCAGGATAAGTGCCGCCGTAAATCACGCTGGGAGTCTCGTAACCCTTCAAAGCAACGGTGTGCTGCTCGAAAGCGTCCTCTGCCCCCAATTCCGTCAGGTATTTGTAGGTTGTTTCTCCCACAGCGATATCCTTGCCGAGTTGTTTGGTGCAAGATTCTAAGCGAAATGCTGCGTTTACAGTATCTCCTAATGCGGTGTAGTCCGATCGATCGCTGCTACCAGAATTTCCCACCATTGCATAACCAGTATTGATTCCAGCCCCGACTCGCAACGGAAAAGGCAGCGGGTAACGGTTGCTGAGTTCGTCTGTTGCCTTATGCAGTTGGCTCAAAGCTTGGCAAATCTGCATCATTTCCTCGCTGCTGACACCGCTTGGTTTGTGGAACCAGACAGCCATAATTGCATCGCCGATGTATTTATCCACCCAACTGCCGTGCTCGCGAATGATTTGTCCAGCTTTGCGGAACCAATTGCCGATGACTTCCGAGAGTAGGGTTTCGTCTAGCTGTCTGGTCAAAACTGTAAAGTCTCGGATGTCCATTACCATGACGCTAATCAGGCTGCGCACCGTCAAAGTCGCCGTAAAATCTTCAGAGTCGTTGTCGTGTATTCGATCGAGCCGGCGGCCAGCGGTTGGGTTGAAAAAGTCCAATTCGGTTTGACCGAAAATAATTCGATCGCCATTTCGGAGCGTCACAGGAATACTCACCCGCCGCCCGTTGACAAAGGAACCATTGCGGCTACCCAAGTCGATCAGATAAAACTCTCCGGTCTCCATTTGCTGTAACATCGCGTGATTGCGAGAAATCCAGCGATCGACCAACACAAAATTATTGTCATCATTCCGCCCTACTGTCCAGCAATTACTGCCGGAGAGTGGCAAGTAGCGATTGCCGTTTTCTGTACGAAGTACCAAATGTGGATTGGCTTCCAAAGTCACCACAGCCCTAGAAACAACATCAAGTCAACCGATTTGAGGTTTTTAACTTTAAATTTTAACTTTAGTGCGCGGCTCATAACTGAGATTGATGGTAAAAAAACCTCAAATCGGCTGTTCTAAAATTTAAAATAGTTTATTCGATCGTCGATGAACCGAACACATACAGGATTTCCGAACAACAGGTTCGATCGCCCGCAAAGGTAGTTATGGTTCGATCTTAAGCGAAAGTGTCATATTTTTCACGCCAAAGACGTATTTGGGAATTAAATTTGCGACTGTTTGCCGAAAATATAACTTATTTTATGCTGAGAGAGCCGAAAAAACTGCAAAATGGCTCTGTGGCTCAGACCGAGTGTTGTTAGCAAGCTATCTTTAAGATTTGTTGCTAAACTTCCGGTTTTTGAAGAGATCAACAAAGCCTTTTCCTCGCTGTGGCGCTCAATTAATTAGAAACACGAGAATTTTATGTTGTCGAAAAGAATTTTGCCTTGTCTGGATGTGAAAGCGGGCCGCGTGGTCAAAGGTGTCAATTTTGTCAACCTTAAAGATGCTGGCGATCCGGTAGAAATGGCTCAGGTATACAATGATGCGGGTGCTGATGAGTTGGTGTTTCTGGACATTACCGCGACTCACGAAGACCGGAACATTATGATTGATGTGGTGTACCGGACTGCCGATCGAGTATTTATCCCTTTGACAGTGGGCGGCGGCATCCAATCCTTAGACACAATTAAAAGTTTGTTGAGGGCGGGCGCAGATAAAGTGAGCATCAATTCGGCGGCGGTGCGCGATCCGGGTTTGATTGACAAAGCGAGCGATCGATTTGGCAATCAGTGCATTGTAGTCGCCATAGATGCCCGCAAGCGGCAAGATGCGGATAATCCTGGTTGGGACGTGTATGTGCGCGGAGGACGAGAAAATACTGGCCTAGATGCGATCGTCTGGGCCAAGGAAGCCGAAAAACGGGGCGCTGGCGAATTGCTGGTGACAAGCATGGACTCTGACGGCACTCAAGCGGGCTACGACTTGGCATTAACCAGAAGTATCGCCGAAATGGTGGAAATTCCGGTCATTGCTTCTGGTGGCGCTGGAAACTGCCACCACATCTACGAAGCCGTGACAGAGGGCAAAGCAGAAGCCGCCCTCCTGGCTTCCCTGCTGCATTTCGGACAGTTGAGTGTCGGAGAAATTAAGACTTATCTGGCAAAATGTCAAGTTCCCGTGCGGCAGTAATCTGCATTTTTAAGGGCATGGGGCATTGGGCATAGTTTCTTTTTCTGCCCTCTTCCTGCTTCAAAATATTCCCTGAGAAGGATTTCAAGCGATCGCATTTTCAGATAAAAAGATATTAAGCTTAATTTGAAAAACAGCAACTACTGCTTAATGCTATTGCTTGTATCAAACTTGAGTTAAAGATTGTGCAGAATTTGAGTTAACTTCAGCCTGTCTACAATCTCAGCGATCAAAAATTGTAAAAATGGAGAATTTTTGTATGTCTTTTATCAATTTTAACCTACCTGTCAACCGTTTAGTTCGTTCTTTAATAGCTGTTTGTTTTTGTGCCTTGATGTTTGTTTCTAATGCTTTCCCAGCGTTTGCCGTTACCAGCAGCCTGACTAAAGGTGAAGCTCAACTGACGGGGATTGAGAAAGAAGCTCAAAGAGCCGTTTTGAAAGACCCGATGTCTCTGGAAGAAACTCAGAAAAAAGCCAACGAAGGAATTAATGAAGTTCAGGGAGATGCTGACAAGGACAAGATGAAAAATCCTTCTAATACAACCTCTACATCCTTTGAGCAAAAAGTGAGAAGGGCTGTTAGCAAAATCAAAGACTAACTTGGTGCGAAGAAGACCGGGGGGGGGTTTAACCGCGGGGTAAAAAAA
>JAJAYT010000201.1 GCA_026786085.1 Microcoleus sp. CAN_BIN18
CTGTTTCCAAGGGCGATTGTCAGCTTCCAACCGACAATGCTCAATCAAAGTCGCCCCCATCATATCTAAACCTTCACTGTAAGAGCGATAAATAAAATTTGAGTCAATTAAAGCCCTGACTGCAACTCCCCGCGCCGCCTCAATTTCCAGAGTATTTGACAACCGCTGAGCCGAAAATACAAACAGATCCAAATTAACCGAATTTTTCGCCTTGGCTAAAGTTCGATTAATCAAACTGTTGACGCTTTTTTCCCAAGGTAAAGTCTTGGAAGTCGGGGAAAATTGTACCGTCACAGTTGTATCACCTACTTTGACTTTTTGCATTGGACGAAAGGGCTTTTTAATCCCAAACTTACTATCGGGTTTACCTCCTGGCCCGTCACCCCACATGATGTTAAATTCTTGAGTAAATAGTTGTGCTAATTGAGCATTTTCAATTTTCAGCAATTTGTTAGCATTGCCACGACTGGCTGGTGTTTTGAAATCACCATGCACATCGCTGGTGGTAAAATTAGCCGAAGTTACAATTACTTTTTTGCCATCAATTACTACAAATTTGTGGTGCATTAAACCGCTGCCTTTTGAACCGTCAGCAGTATCGTCTATCATCGGAATACCCGCGTTTTTGATAATTAGTAAAGCATCATTTTTATTGATTTCATCTATACTCAATTTGCCATCTTTATTTGTATCAGCAAGTTGGACAAATTCCTGGTAGCGATCGCGCTCTCTTTCCGGTAATTTCGCCAACTCCGGGGCTTTATAATCGCTCCAAGGGCGACTATACATATGTTCTACGATCAATCTCACTTTGATTCCAGTGCGCGCGCGATCGCTCAAAACTCGCGCAATACCGGGCAACCGAAACTCCTGCACTGCTACATCTACGGTCGATTGAGCAGTGGCGATCGCCTCCATGACCAATTTTTCCAAATCATCTCCAGCCCTAGTTTGCTGGCGATAAGGCTCTGTATAACTCGAAGTGAGTGACTGATTGAAGTATACTTGCAACAACGGGTCTTGAGGCAACGGAATCAGACTGGGAGACAATTGAGGCTGCTCTTCCTCTTGTTGTCCGCAAAACGCCAAACCGATTGTCAGCAGCAACAGCCAGCACAAACGGCATAAAGAATAACAAGGTTTATTCACAAAAGTTTAAAATTTATTGAGGTTATTTATCGGCTCACTGTTCAAATATATTCGATAATGTCAAGTTAGAACCTATTAAATTTATGAAAGGGAATAGATTTTACGTCTTGTAAGACTGCCTCGATGCCGGCGGAAGCATCACTGGTAGGGTAGCAGCATTCAGGGGCGTGGATCAAACCCGATACTGCTGCTTTATGGCAAAAAGAAAAACACTTTTTTCGTGTGGTCACAAAGGATATGGTAAAGCGTGTCATCGCTGCACGCAAGAGTTTGTGGCGAATCAGCATTGCGTTCAATTGCTGGCAGAAAAACAAACCAAAAAACAGGAAAGGGAGGCATTATTTGCCAGAGATATTATCGATCTCAGAGGTCTACCAGATTATGTAGTTACTAAATCCCGTGCAATTATAGCAGCTTTGGGTGAAAATAAGAATTACAGAGATTTTGGTGGCAAACGCCTGCGTCACAATCGTTTGATTATAAGTATTCCTGTAGGGCGACACTACAGAATGTTGTGCAAAGATTGCGGGACTTTTTTGATTCCTCACAAAGTTTTGTCCCACGAAGATTATAATGTTTGTAAACCGGGAAGTTAGTTGTTAGTTGTTAGTTGTTAGTTGTTAGTTGTTAGTTGTTAGTTGTTAGTTGTTAGTTGTTAGTTGTTAGTTGTTATTGTGCTTTTTTTGGGAAGATGTTATAATTATTCAATGTTCAACTTTTAAATGTATGGTTAGGTTTCAAGAGTTGCAGGTTTATCGATTAGCAGAGCAAATTTCTAATGAAGTTTGGTTTATTGTTCAATCCTGGGATTTCTTTGCTAAAAATACAGTCGGGCAACAATTGGTTAGGTCAGTCGATAGTATTGGTGCTAATATTGCCGAGGGGAATGGGCGGTATAACTATAATGATAATCAACGTTTTATCAAAATAGCCAGGGGGTCACTACATGAAACAAGACACTGGTTAAGATTAGCTTGTGCCCGACATCTGTTAACCACCGAGCAAATCGAGCGCATAAAACCTTTAATAGACGAACTATCTCCCAAACTCAACGCTTACCTAAACTCAATTCAAAGCAAAGCAAATACTCAAGCGTTAAAAATTAAGAAAATACCCAAAAGCAAACCACCCACAGACCCTTGACAACTAACCAATAACCAATAACCAATAACCAGTAACCAATAACCAATAACCAATAACAACTAACCAATAACTATTAAAAGCCATGCAAATTTATCTCGACTATAGCGCCACGACTCCGACACGCCCAGAAGCAATTGAAGCTATGCAAAAAGCCCTCACTCAACAGTGGGGAAATCCTTCTAGTTTACACGAGTGGGGACAAAGGGCGGCGACTGCTTTGGAATTAGCCAGAATGCAGGTTGCTAGCTTGATTAATGCGCTACCAGAATCGATTGTTTTTACTTCGGGCGGTACTGAATCTGACAACTTGGCAATTATGGGAATTGCGCGTCTTTATGCGACACCACAACACATAATTATATCCAGCGTAGAGCATTCCGCAGTATCAGAAACCGCGCGACAACTTGAACAGTCGGGATGGGAAGTGACGCGCCTACCGGTGGATAAATTTGGGCTAGTTCACCCTTGGGATTTGCAGCAGTCAGTACGATCGCATACAGTGTTAATTTCGATCATCTACGGACAAAGCGAAGTTGGTACGCTGCAACCAATTGAAGCGTTGGGAAAAATTGCGCGCGATCGCAATATCCTGTTTCATACCGATGCAGTTCAAGTTGCCGGGAAATTGCCAATAGATGTGCAGAAACTGCCCGTAGACTTGCTTTCACTCTCCAGTCACAAACTTTACGGGCCGCAAGGTGCAGGCGCGTTGTACGTGCGTCCAGGACTAGAATTAGTGCCAATGTTCGGCGGGGGCGGACAGGAGTTGAAACTGCGTTCAGGAACGCAAGCACTGCCCGCTATCGTGGGTTTTGGGGTGGCGGCGGAGTTGGCTTTGCAGGAAATGGATGCGGAAACGCCTAGGTTGATTGGATTGCGCGATCGGCTTTTTGACCGATTAGCCCACATACCAAGTTTAGTCCCAACGGGCGATCGATATTGCCGACTCCCACACCACGTTAGTTTTTGTATTGTTTCTCCCGACGGCGACACCGGGAAAGTGACGGGTAAAACTCTAGTGCGACAGCTTAATTTAGCCGGAATTGGGATTAGTTCCGGTTCTGCTTGTAGCAGTGGTAAACTCACACCCAGTCCGATATTATTGGCAATGGGATATAGCAAAACTATGGCTATTGGCGGAATTCGGTTGAGTTTGGGACGGGAAACAACCGAAGCTGATGTTGATTGGACTGCAAATGCGATCGAGCAAATTTTGGATAGATTAATGCCCAAGGTAGCATTGTGTAGGAATTAGAAAACAGGGCGGTTTGTCTGCACCGACAATCTCAGAAACCGGGTTTTTTCCGATATCTTCGCCTCCGATCAAATATCCTCGTAAAAACCCGGTTTCTGGCCACCCACCGACAATCTCAGAAACCGGGTTTTTTCCGATATCTTCGCCTCCGATCAAAAATTGTCGCAAAAACCCGGTTTCTCGCCACCCAGGGACAATCTAAGAAACCGGGTTTTTTCCGATATCTTCGCCTCTTATCAAAAATTGTCGCAAAAACCCGGTTTCTCGCCACCCACCCACAACCATGATAAAATAAACCCGATATTATTCACAACTCCCCACAATGGAAGAAAACCGCGACCAAGCCTACCTAGAACTAATTCACACCCTGCTGAATTGCCCCAGCGGCACCGAGCCCCAGATATTACAAGATAACTCAGAATTGTTGGATGTCGAATTTCTGGAAACTTGCGAGTTAGTAGCTGAAAAAATGGCACAGCAAGGAGGAGAAAACGGCGCTAGCTTCCTGCGAAGTCTGATTGGCCAGCTATCACAATTAATCGATATCAACGATGGCGATAACTCCGAAGATGAAAATCCCCAAGAGTATGCAAACTTTATCCTAGAATTATTGCAAGCAGAAGATGCTAGCACTAGCAATGCAGCAGTAATTCACCCCATGCTAGCTGAACGAAAACATCTCCTCAATGACAGTTTTCCTGGGATTTTAGAGCAAGTAGTGCAGAGGTTAATTGGTGGCGAAAATGCCCAAACCATTGAGTCAATGATCAGCCTCGTTGAAGACTTGACGATTAATATTAGCAATTTTTCCGGTGGGAATAGAGCGAATAATATTGAAATTGCCATTGCTGCTTATCAGATTGTTTTAAATAATCGGCAACCGGGAAGCGAAAAGTTTGCTCAAACTCAAAACAACTTAGCTGCTGCCTATGTTACTAGAATAAAGGGTTCGCGGGCGGAAAATGTGGAAATGGCGATCGCCCTTTATGGCGCTGCTTTAACAGTCTACACCCTTGAGGCTTTCCCGGAAGATTGGGGAATGGCTCAAAATAACCTAGCTGCTGCTTACGCCAACAGAATCAACGGTGCGCGGGCGGAAAATTTGGATCGCGCGATCGCATTTTTTGAGGCTGCTTTAACTGTTCGTACCCCTGAACAGTTTCCTGAAGATTGGGCAATGATTCAATATAACCTAGGTAATGCCCATAATGACAGAATCAACGGTTCGCGGGATGAAAATCTCGCAAAAGCGCGATCGTTTTATGAGGCAGCTTTAACAGTATATACCCGTAAGGCTTTCCCTGAATATTGGGCAATGATTCAAAAGA